>CAYYZV010000417.1:0-1053 GCA_964476275.1 uncultured Roseburia sp. | reverse complement strand
CCAGTGTTATCTTTGTGCGCACAACTTCCACCTCCATATTAATTCTTTGTTGTTTTTTCTTTATACCCAAGGCTTTTGCGACATGCCTAAAAATGGGCATAAAAAAAAGACCTACTTCCATCGCTAATCCAATATATCACACTCAATATTATGAGTCAACTGTTTTTTTATCAGTCAGCGAAAATATTTTAACACCAGATATAGTATCCTGCAAGCTTTTTTTGACTAAAAACCTCGGAACTAGTGACAAAATAGAGGTTTTGTGATAGTATTTACTTATATAAATGGATTTTTTGCCTCATAATTCACGGATGAAAGGAGGGGGGCGCATATGGCAATTATTGACAGCGCTTATCAGTACTATTTAAGTACGTACCGTGACTCTGCCGTATCTCGTTACGATACTCATAAAAAAAGTCAGCTGCGGGATATCTACAATCGCATTGTTAAAATTAATAAAGAATCCCCTCTGTACAAGATTAAAGATGTGGGGAATGTAACCAAATATGCAATTGATATTAAGGAAACCACAAAAGATCTGCAGAATGTCATTGCTTCCTTAGATGATGGAATTGAAGGTGTATTTGCAAAACATATCGCTCAATCCTCTAATGAAGATGTCGTTACCGCAGAGTATATCGGAAAAGATGATGCAAGTACTGCAGGTTTTGAAATCGCTGTACAGCAGTTAGCAAGCAATCAGATAAATGTTGGTAATTATTTAGATCCAAACGGCCGGGATGTTGAACCAGGTTCTTATAGTTTCGACCTTAATACGAATACTCGCTCTTATGAATTCCAGTATACTGTAAATAACAATGATACCAACCTTTCTGTACTGCAGAAGCTCTCAAAGCTGGTAAATACCGCCGGCGTTAGTTTATCTGCCACTGTTGATTCCAATGAATCCGGCCAGATTGCATTGCGCATTGCCTCTAAACAGACTGGTATTGCTGAAAATGAAGATTTCCTGTTTCAAATTCTTCCTTCTGCCAATCCCCCTTCTGCCAAAGCAATGAATATATTAGGTATTGATCAAATAGAAAAAGAAGC
>CAYYZV010000416.1:0-1054 GCA_964476275.1 uncultured Roseburia sp. | reverse complement strand
ACCGATAATAACGATAGCTGTGATGCCGTGTTTTTTACAAACTTCAGCAGCAACAGCGAACTGTTCGTTTGTTTCAAGTTTTGTACGGCCAGAACCGATAATATCGAAACCACCTGTATTTCTGAACTGATTGATGTATTCGTCGTCAAAAATCAAATAGTCGTCTTCAATAAGTCCGCTTGGGCCGTTTTTGAAACCGTAAAGTTCATTTTCTGGATTTGTTGCTTTTAAAGCATCATATAATCCGCAAACAACGTTGTGTCCACCCGGAGCCTGTCCACCTGAAAGGATAACACCTACAACCTGTTTCTTAGCTTCAGAAGTATTTGTTCCTTTCTGGAAAGTGATTTCTTTTTTGCCGTAAGTGTTTGGGAAAAGTGCTTTGATTTTTTCCTGATCAGCTACGCTCTGAGTTTCTTCGCCTTCCTTAACGCAAATGTCTGCAATACCATTTCTAAGCATTCCAGGAAGCTTTGGAGAATACTCATATCTAGCTTTTTGTAATGATGAAATTTTCATTGATTCTCTCCTTCTATAAATTTCTATAAATAAATATTAATATATTTCGGCTAAAAAGTAAACTGCTAAGAAGTAAAAATAGTATTTTATCAAAGGGTATGCAATGTTTTAAAAGAGTGTAATAAAAAGGAATATTGACAAGAAAGGGAAAAAATGTTTATTATGTAGTCTAAAATAAAAATGTGGGAAGAATAAAGGTAATGGAAGTGTCAAAGAACTGATAAAAGCATTTTAAGAATATTTAGAAGAAATAGGAGGAAAAGAATAGTGAGTGGAAAGAAAGAAAAGAAATCGGTAGGACTTTCTACAAAGATTTTTATTGCATTAATAGCGGGAGCCCTGCTTGGAGTAAGTATTCATTATTTTATACCGGCAGGTTATTTGCGAGATACGATTATTATTGAAGGTGTATTTTATATAGTTGGACAGGGATTTATCCGGTTAATGCAGATGCTGGTAGTTCCATTAGTATTTTGTTCTTTGATTTGCGGAAGTATGGCAATTGGAGATACAAAAACCCTTGGAAAAGTAGGAA
>CAYYZV010000415.1:0-1073 GCA_964476275.1 uncultured Roseburia sp. | reverse complement strand
CAGTGAACAAGGTTACCATTTTCAAGATAATCTCTTAATTCACGAACTGCCATGATTGCACAGTTGTCCTCTGATTCTGCTGTAGAAGCTCCAAGGTGTGGTGTAATGATACAGCCTTTCTTGCCAACTACTGTTGGGTTTGCAAAGTCAGAAACATAATGAGCAATCTTGCCTTCTTCTAATGCTTTTACCATTGCTTCTTCATCTACTAAAACATCTCTTGCAAAGTTCAATACTACTGCTGTTTCTTTCATCATACCGATTACTTTTTCGTTGATCATTTTCTTAGTAGTATCTAATGCCGGTACATGAAGAGAAATAAAATCACATTCGCGATAAATATCTTCGATATTTGTGATATGTTTTACATTGCGTGATAAGCCCCATGCTGCATTGATTGAAATATATGGGTCATAACCATATACTTCCATGCCAAGGTGTGTTGCTGCATTCGCAACAGAAGCACCAATCGCACCTAAACCGATAACACCAAGCTTTTTGCCTGCGATTTCTGTTCCGGCAAAGTTCTTTTTCTCTTTTTCTGCTGTTTTTGCGATATTAGCATCTTCTTTATTGTTTACACACCATTCGATACCACCGATGATATCACGAGAAGCATAAAGCATAGCTGCAATTACTAATTCTTTTACACCGTTTGCATTTGCACCTGGTGTATTAAATACTACGATACCTTTTTCTGCACATTTATCTAATGGAATATTATTTACACCTGCACCAGCTCTTGCCACTGCTAATAAATTCTCTGATAACTCCATATCATGCATAGAAGCACTGCGGACTAAAATAGCATCTGCTGCATTTGCATCATCTGTCTTCTCATAATATTTTACAAATAAGTCCAAACCTACATTGGCAATTGGATTTAAGCAATTATATTTAAACATAATTCTCTCTCCCTATCCTTTACATATAAATTTATATTATGCGTTTTCAGCTTCGAATTTCTTCATAAATTCAACTAACTTTTCTACGCCTTCCTTTGGCATAGCGTTGTAGATAGATGCACGCATACCGCCTACGCTTCTGTGTCCTTTTAAGTTTACAAAGCCTGC
>CAYYZV010000414.1:0-1084 GCA_964476275.1 uncultured Roseburia sp. | reverse complement strand
CGTTTCACATTCCAGGAATACTTCCGCAGAATGAGCGAAGATCCAAAACGCTGGAGCCAGCCATTCGCTGCATTACTTGGTGCATATGACGCACAGATTGGTTTCGGACTTCCATCTATCGGCGGCAAGGACTCTATGTCAGGAACCTTCAATGATATTGACGTACCGCCAACATTAGTTTCTTTCGCTGTAGATGTAGCAAAAGAAAAAGATATTATTACACCGGAATTAAAAGAGAAAGACAACAAACTTCTCTTATTCAGTATTGCAAAAAATGAATACGATTTACCGGTATACGAGCAGGTAATGAAGTTATATGATACAATTCACACTTTAATTGGCAAAGGTCTTATCCTTTCCGCCTATGCACTTGACGCAAAAGGTCTTGCAGCAGCAATCAGTAAAATGGGCTTTGGTAATAAGAAAGGTGTCACTGTATTTAGCGATGTAACAGCAGCAGAATTATTTGCACCAGGCTTTGGCAATATTGTTGCAGAAATTCCGGCAGGCAAATTAGATGAAGTAAAAGAAGTATTAATTGAAGCAGGACTTAGAGGTGTAGACAAAATGGTTGGCCGTGTAAATGGTGAAAAAGCATTTGTTTACGGTAATGTGAGAATTACAATGGACGAGGCACTTGCTGCTTGGACAGGTACTTTGGAAAAAGTATTCCCAACACGTATTTCGGACAATAAGGAAGAAGTAAATACAGGACTTTACAAGGCTGACAGCATTTATGTGTGCAAGAATAAAGTAGCAAAACCAACCGTATTTATTCCGGTATTCCCAGGTACCAACTGTGAATACGACAGTGCAAAAGCATTCGAACGTGCAGGTGCTGAGACGATTGTAAAAGTATTTAAGAACATGAATGCAAACGATATCCGTGAATCTGTAGATGAATTTGTAAAAGCAATTGAACAGGCACAGATTATCATGTTCCCGGGCGGATTCTCTGCCGGTGACGAACCGGAAGGCTCTGCGAAATTCTTTGCAACAGCATTTAGAAATGCGAAGATGACAGAAGCAGTTAATAAACTTTTAAATGAAAGAGATGGTCTTGCACTTGGTATCTGTAATGGTT
>CAYYZV010000413.1:0-1120 GCA_964476275.1 uncultured Roseburia sp. | reverse complement strand
GCGGAGACGGTAAAGTTCCTTCAGATCCTTCATGGAAAATTCGTCTGCCGGAAGGTTCGTGATCAGATTTTCATAAACACCATCTTTGATTTTAACCCTGACTACCCTGAGCCGGAGTTCATATTCATCACGTTTTCCATATTCAACAAAATCAAAGGACGTATTGGCATCTATATAACGGTATCTGTCTTTATGCTCTTGATGAAGGTACTGCTTTTTTGCCTGATGACGGACAATAATACGGTCAACAGATATGTCAAATTCATCCGAGTCAGGATTCTCATCCCGGAGAAGCCGTTTTACATAATCGTCTTTTGCACGTATGAGATATGCCACATTTTTTTCTTTTGCATGTGCAAAACAGTTATAGGAAGGAAATCCTCTGTCAGCCAGAAACAATGGGATTCCATGTGTTTTATCACAGCGGTCGATCATTTCACATATGGCAGTATATTCATTTTTAATACGTGAGGGTTTTATAACTGCATCAGCAAATATCTTATCCAATATCTGATATGCTGCGACCACAAATATTTCGCTGTATCCGAGTTTTGACTGTCCGTTTGGCGGACGAAAAGTTTCTTCATTTTTAGGATCACGGAACATATTGAATCCGGAACCATCTATCGCAAGAGGAATATATTTTTCTTTGTACAGTGCAGGTGTAAAATGTGAATTGAAAGCATTAAACAATAAGTGAAACGTTTCCGGACACAGTTTTCTACGTTGTTGATAAAATGCTGAAGCAGAAGGTGTGTCTAATGCATAATCAAAATATTTTACGAGTTCACGGTTCATCGTGTCCCTTTCCATGCCTATCTGAAAAAGCATAACAGTTTTCACAGGAAGTTTACGGTTTCGTGTGAAATCGCAAACCGGATTCTTTGCATAAAGTTCAGGATTTGCGATTAGAGAATCAATATCCTGTAACAGTAGTTCTTTAATATTTTCGGCTGAGTTCATGTTGCATCTCCTTGTAATTTAAAGTGTAAATATCTTTAATTACAAGGGTCGCATTAGATACTGCTGAATTTCAGTATCTAATGCGACCACATAAATTGAGCCATTTGTCAAGCTATTTTTAATTTTTGTTACACCCTATAAGAAAAAGACTGACATC
>CAYYZV010000412.1:0-1126 GCA_964476275.1 uncultured Roseburia sp. | reverse complement strand
TTGGTAACTTATGTAACGTAGTAGCTATGAAATTCTATCCACTTTCAAAAGAAAAAATGGAAGAAATTCAGGGCGAAATCGCAGCTATCAAAGCAAAAGCTCAGGGTTAATGAGAGATTTCTTAACTACATAATGTAAGAAATAAATATGGGGCACCGGAGTTCCGGTGTCCCAATATTTTATAGTATAGGAAAATCATGCTTTAGTAATGTATAAATGAGCATGATTTTCCTATGGGATAAAACAGCCTACAAGATTTTATGAAAAGGAGTAGTACCATGTTTGGATTTGGAAAAGCGAAAGAGGAAAAAAAGAATAGCGAATCAGAAAGACAGTATACACTGGAGGAGTTTGCTGCGGCAGAAGAAGAACTGAAAGCGTTAAAGGAACAATACGGAATTGATGATGGCAAAAAGAAAGGGAAAGTTTCCCGCGCGGTTTCTTCTATGTTTGAGCGTGCAGCAAATAGAGAACCGGTAGCAGTAAGTAAGAAAAAGTATATATGGCTGGCTGTGTTGACGGGATGGTTCGGGGGTCATCGGTTTTATGCGAAGCACTATAAAACAGGAATGCTGTATCTTTTGTTTTGCTGGCTGGGTATAGGATTATATCATACTGTTTTGGATATTTTACAGGTGATTCCGATGAAGCCGGATGAAAATGGTATGATTTTAATGTAGGCTTGTATGATAGGCGGAATACAGGATTGGGTTATTTTAATTATTATATATATGGTAAATTTATACAAAAAAGAATCTTGAAATTACAATGTTGTTTCAAGATTCTTTTTTTGTGCACATATTCGAGAATTTTGGCAGGAAAAAGAGGGATTGTTTTTGTGAAAAATGACAAAAATAAAAGAAATGAATAGGATATATCTTGCGATTCTTAGAAAATAAGAATTATAATGGGTATAACGATTTTAACTATTTTAAGTACTTAATTCTAAAATCATATTTTGTGTTGTTTGATATAAAATACCAGGCAGCTTTCTAAAAGGGATAATTTTTAATTGCCTATCTGTAAAATGCATTTCAAGGAGGTTTTGTTTTATGGAAAACATGAAAAAACAGAATGCGGAAAGACATTTTAGACCGCTTTCAGAACTAAATTTAATAGATAATTT
>CAYYZV010000411.1:0-1129 GCA_964476275.1 uncultured Roseburia sp. | reverse complement strand
CACGTGGTGAACGAGAATCTGCTACGATAATTCTGTAGAAAGGTGCTTTCTTCTGTCCCATTCTTCTTAATCTAATCTTTACTGCCATTTCATTTTCCTCCTGAAATTCAAAAAATAGTATTGTTCTTATATTATTTATTTAAAAACGTGCTATACACGGTTTTAACTTAATTCATGATAATAGAAAGTTCGCGTAGTGTACTTTCTATTATTTAAAATGGAAATCTTCCACCAAATCCACCGCGGCGTTTTCCCCGTTTCATCAAACCAGGCATCTGCTTCATCATCTTTTTCATCTGCTCTACCTGTTTTACTAAACGATTTACTTCTGCAATATCCACACCTGCGCCTTTTGCAATACGGCGTTTTCTGCTTGGATTCATGAGAGATGGATTTCTTCTCTCTTCCGGTGTCATCGAAAGAATAATCGCTTCTGTACGCTTCATACTCTTTTCTGCTGCTTCTTCATCGATATCAGGCATTTTTCCCATGCCCATTCCCGGCATCATTCCCATGATACTGGTAAGACCGCCCATTTTCTTCATCTGACCAAAAGACTCTAAAAACATCTCAAAGTCAAATTCATTTTTACGCATCTTCTGTTCAATGGATTTTGCTGCCTCTACATCGATTTCTTCCTGTGCCTTTTCAATCAAGGTAAGGACATCACCCATTCCTAAAATTCTCGATGCCATACGGTCCGGATAAAACTGTTCTAAATCAGAAAGCTTCTCCCCCATACCGATATACAGAATTGGTCTGCCTGTTACTGCCCTAATAGAAAGTGCAGCACCGCCTCGGGTATCACCATCTAACTTTGTTAAAATAACTCCGTCCAAACCAACCTTTTGGTCGAACGTAGATGCTACATTTACAGCATCCTGACCAGTCATTGCATCTACAACTAAAACAGTCTGGTGAACTTCGATGTTTTCTTTTATTTCAATCAGCTCAGCCATCATATCTTCATCAATGTGAAGACGGCCGGCCGTATCGATGATTACTATATTAAAACTATTCTTTAATGCATATTCAACTGCGGCCTTTGCAATGTGAACCGGTTTATTCTTATCTCCCATTGCAAATACTTCTACACCCTGCTTCTGACCGTTAATCTGTAACTGCTCGA
>CAYYZV010000410.1:0-1233 GCA_964476275.1 uncultured Roseburia sp. | reverse complement strand
ATTTTCACGATAGACAACAGACACACCTACTAACTGTTCCTTTTTATACTGGTTCATCAGCATTGCATTATGCGTTGTTACCACAACATCTATATTTCTCTCTTTTCCGATTTCAGAAATATTATCCATTAACTTTTGTACTCGCCCCGGATGAATTCCATTATCTACTTCTTCCATAATAATCATGCTGTTCGGAGTGCTTGCCAATACTGCTGTTAATATTGCCATACAACGCAACGTTCCATCAGAAAGTTTTCTTGCATCTACAAGTTCTGTCGAATTAATATACCTTTCTTTTAAAGCAAATATTACATCTCCAATCACAGTTTCAATGAATTCAATGTCCAATACTTCGTTTTCCGGTAAATCACAAATAATATCCAATAACTGCTTTTTCTTCGCTTCATCTTCACATATATGTTTCATAACCGATGATATATTATCACAATTTACCCGCAAATCGTAATCAGAAATTCTTGTATAATCACGCATATTTTGTGGTACAGGATCTAATACTAAAATGTTTTTTAAAGCTTCCATCATCGTTTGAATATACTGAATATCTGATTTCTCATTTTCTATATCCTGTGATAACTTATTCAACATTTGTGGTAAAGCTGCAGATGTTCTTTTAAAAGTTATTCGCATACCTTCGTTATTTTGTAAGTCAGCATTTATTTTAAAAACTACATCTGACTTCGGTTCTAATTTATCTATTGGCATTTTATACAATGCTTCTTCTTCTACATAAATATCTTTTTCTACGTTAATCTTAATCTCATATAGTAAATCAGTCTCATCATCAAAGGAAACCAAGCATCCTAATTTAAAAGCATTTGTTTTAAATCTTGGACACCCTTTACTTCCACCTCTTACCGTTCCATTAATACTCTTTGTACCATCTAGAATAATACTTAATTCCATTCCGGTTGCCACTTCCGATAAGATTTTAATTCCCTCAACAGCATTACTTTTTCCGGATGCATTTGTGCCAATTAATGTAGTAAGACTTTCTATATTTAATTCTGCTTTTTCAAAACTTTTAAAGTTCTCAAAAACAAAGCATTTTATCATTGTATTATCACCTCTTAACCATTCCACTTATTCTGATAATTTTATTACATTATACCCATTTTTTAATATCCTTACAACTCGAATCTCCCTCTATTTTATTTCTTTGTTACTTTTCACACCCAATGTCAATTAGTTAAGACGATGTCAGTCTTTTTCTTA
>CAYYZV010000409.1:0-1234 GCA_964476275.1 uncultured Roseburia sp. | reverse complement strand
TTCTATAAAATTCAACACTATCTTATATAGTTTTATAATTTTATTTTAACTGTTTGTAGCCCCCAATGCATCACTTGCTTTTTTTGTCTTTTCCTGCTTGTCCCGCATCGTTAGATAGTTAACAAATGCCGGAAATTCGTCGAATATAAGCGTACATCGTCGCTTTGCTTTTCCACTTTCACGCACTTCACAAAACGAATTATAGTACTCCATAATTCCCTCATAGCATTCATTTCCACTATAATAATGCTTATATCCTTGCATGAATAAAAGCTCCTCTGATTTCTTAAAATCACAACAATAGACTTCTATCTCTGGGGCATCTTGAAGAAGACACCCCAAAAGATACAATAACGCCCAACTCTTACCACTACCACTTCCGCCCGTAATTAATGCATGGCAATGGCTCTTGATACTTAGATTAAGTTGTGATAATAACCTACCCTTATCATCAACTATATATCCCCACATCATTTGTTGTCTTTCCATTCTGCATCCGGGATAGTTGTATCGGAAGAATTGGCTTGCGAATTAATTTCTTTACTTCTCCAATAATCCGCATAGGCAGGACTATAAAATACTGCCTGTATAATAAAGTACTGACCTATGTCTTCAATGATATCAATGCAAACTGCATCAAAGATATGTCCGGACGCATCAAGATATGTCTGCGTGCCTAATGCCGGAAACTCTCCATCTTGCAATTTTCTTGAAATCTCGTTCTGCAATATACGTTCAAATTCCTGCAAATCTTCCCTACTATATAGCGTTTTCCCTCCAAGGGGTGTTGTTACTACTTAGCCTTTAACCCTTAAAAGGGTCTTCAAATTCTTTCACACTTAACTTATCCATCGCAATGTCATGTTTTTCCTGTTCCTGGATATACTTCCTGATAGTGGCTTCATTTAATCCTACCGTACTTACATAATATCCTTCTGCCCAGAAATGATGATACACTCATTTTAGGCGGAATACTTACCAGCATATGAATATGATCCGGCATAAGATGTCCTTCTATTATTTCTACACCTTTGTAACTACATAATTGCTTAATAATATCCCTGATGTCTGCTTTGTATTGATTATAAACAAAAAAAATCAAGGGTTCTGATTCTTTCAAACCCTTGATTTCATTGCATTTCTAATGATTAGTTCTGAGCAATAATCTCTTTTTTGTTGTAAGATCCGCAGTTCTTGCAAACTCTATGTGGCATCATTAATTCTCCACATTTGC
>CAYYZV010000408.1:0-1254 GCA_964476275.1 uncultured Roseburia sp. | reverse complement strand
CAATAATAGCATTGACTGTTTTAGTACAAATTTATTCATAAACCTATCCTCTATCGTAATCACTCAGCAGCAGTTATACTGCCGGAATTGCTGCAATACCCATAAAATGGCAGACCGCATATAATACCAGTAAATGTACCGGGTAAAACAGGTAAAATACATACTTTAATGAAATTCCTCGTTTTCCATTATAAAGCAAGCTTAGCAAAAATCCGAATATCGCCGTCCAGTTATCGAGATACAATATCCAGCCCGCCAATAACGGATAAAATCGTCTGCCACGCAGCATATATAAAAGTACGATGCACCCTATACCTACTGCACCATAATCTGTTTTTAAAAGTTCTGCTGCCCACATGCACACGCCTACTGTCAGCAATTCCATAAAAATCACCTGCATATTTCGTACAGGATATCTCTCTTCAATGTATTGACAGCCTATCATCGCTAAAATTCCCAATAAAAGTGTAAAAAACACATTCTGATACTCAAATCCAACTGCCCGGCTCTGAAATGCCAAATCAAACGGAACTTCCGAAAGCAGTGCAAATATCCCTAACCGAATAGCATATTTCTTTTTATCGGAAGTATGCACAAAGCCCTCAACTAAAAGAAAACAGAAAATCGGAAAAGCAATTCTGCCGATTTTTCTCAAAACCATGTAAATATCATAGACAGCCATATCGCCTGTGGAGTAAATCACTCTTATAAGAACTGCTGCACCGATATGATCAATCAGCATGGCAATCATGGCAATCATTTTTAATGTACTTCCTGTTAAACCTTTATTATCCATAAAAAACTCCTCTTTCATAGCTGCCTGTACGTTCACGGGCTTTTACCCTATCAGCCCTTGCAAATAAAAAGGAGCCTGCAAGCAGGCTCTTTTTATTTACCACGTGCTGGCACGGCGGGGTGCTAGCCGATAAATTCTTTCACGCATCTTTTGTATGCTGCTACCGGGTCTTCTGCCTGTGTAATAGGTCTTCCTACTACGATATAGTCTGAGCCCCATTCTCTTGCCTTTTCAGGAGTAGCCACACGTTTCTGATCACCTACATCTCCATCTGCAAAACGTACACCTGGTGTAATTGTTAAGAAATTCTCACCACATACTTCATGTACTTTTCCTGCTTCAAGCGGTGAGCATACAACACCATCTAAACCGGCTTCCATTGTATTCTTTGCATAATGCATAACTGTCTCATCGATTGGTTTCTCAATCCAAAGTTCCTGCTGCATTACTTCTTCACT
>CAYYZV010000407.1:0-1295 GCA_964476275.1 uncultured Roseburia sp. | reverse complement strand
GGCGTTCATGGATTAAAACTGCGGGCTGAAGTGATTCAAAAGCCGGTGGAGAGAGAGACAGAAGCTATAGAATCGGAATTATTTTCTTATTATAAAATGATCCCAAAGAAAGTAGAGAGATTATAGCTATTTAGCCCACGATTTTAAAATAAAATCGTGGGCTAAAGGGGTTTATTTCGCAACAATCTTATTCAATTCAGCATTCAAATCTAACAGCTGTTCTTTTGTAATATCCATATGCATCATGCCGCCAATCAGACCAATGATTCGTAATACAGTCATATTATTCATCATGTTCAGCATATTTGCCTGCATCGGCATTCCGCCCATGAATGGAGCTATTAAAGCACCGGTAGTTTCTGCACCAACTGCATCAATTAATGTTTTCAGACGAGAATTCAATGAGCAGCAGCCATCGATTTCAGTGATATCCCACCAGTTGAGAACAGCACCTTTTTCTACCAAGCGGTAAGCTGGGTTTGGTTCGTCTACTTTGCGGATAACGCTTTCATCTTTTAATTCACCGGCAACAGCAACTAATTTTGTTTCGCCGCAGTTTGGTACATCAAAATGGAAGAAGTGATCTTCTGCTGTTAAAGTACCAAGGCTCTTTCCATTTGCAAATAATTCAACAGTTGGCTGATTTGAGTATACAGTAACCTTAGTGGTATCTTCTACACGGTCTACATAGCGTTTTCCTGCGATATGTACGAATGGGTCATCGGATAACCATGCTTTGTAGGCATAGAAAGAATCCTTCTTATATTTACGGTCGAAGGTTACAAGACCTTTGTGGTTCTGTCCATTTTCTCCGCCTTCGTTACGTGCGTCAGCACCGAAGTCAAACATATTCCAAACATGAGTTGCCCATAAGTATTTACGAGGGAATAACTGTTTGATTAATTCTTCGTGATAATATGCCTGATATTCTTCTGTATAATCGCCAGCGCCTGGTTCAGAAGTATGCCAGTTCAAGGCTTCGCAGCCGTATTCAGATACACCACAGCAGATGTTTGGATGTTTCTCATGGAAGGTATCAAACCATGGACCATAGTCTTTTACATCGCCGCCGTACCAGCCGAAGTAATGGTTGTAGCTGATAGTATCAGGAATTAATGTATATGGATGGTCTGGTGAACAGGTAGATACACAAGCCATTGTTGTTAAACGTGTCTGATCCATTTCATGCACTAATGCATGTAATACGCGGTGGTTATCCTGGATATCTTCATCGTCCGGAGTTCCTTCTACAGCATTGATTTCGTTAGAAAGACCCCATACTACGATAGATGGAT
>CAYYZV010000406.1:0-1300 GCA_964476275.1 uncultured Roseburia sp. | reverse complement strand
TACCGCTTAGAATATGGCATTTTTATTGCGAAAAGTTTTTATTCTGAATTACTGGTAAAGCCTTATTAACGGCTTACGAAACTATTTCTCTGCATATGTAATATATGCCTTATATTTTTTTATCATCATATTTTTTATATACTGCTCCATATATTCGTAGTCTGGATTTCCTGCATTATCTTGTGGAAGTAAAATTTTATCTCTATCCGCATTACTTTGTCTAAACTGATTACCATATGAATATTTAATCCCATTTTGACTTATGCAATTAGCAATAAAAATTTTTGCATATTCTGATATTTGATTATTGACTAAAAAATATATATTATCATCACCATGACATTTGTAATTATGATAAAAAGCATGCCCAAACATATCTATAGAGATAAAATTACTATACATAGACATTTCTTCGCTCTCGATAAAATCAGAGACACCTTGCATATTTTCACTTGCTGTTAATAATGGTGTTTTTCCAGAAATCCGATTTCCTTTGACTAATCTCTTCCATGAAATATATTAAATAAATCACTTAATTGGTATGGTTTCCATTCTTTTTGATTAAGTTTTGGAATATCAACCACAGAAATATGTTCAATTTTCCGCTTTGCATATTCCATATATTTGTGACTAAGTTCTTTTCTTAATCTCTTTACAATTTTTTCTAAATATTCAAAATCCGGTTCACCATATTTATTTACTGGCAACATAATTTTTTCTCGCGAAATTCTTAAATCAGTTATTTCCCTGCAAAAACTATATTTTTCCGGCAGTTTTCCTGAAATTAAAGACGCTATCGCCAAATATTGTTCTTCTGTTAAATTGTCATTTTTACAATGAGTAACATGGTCACTTGCAACGAATTCAAATGGTTCATAAAAACATCTTCCTGCTGATGAACCGCCATTTGCAATACTTAAGCAATTTTTATATAACCGAACCTTTTCTCTATTGCCAACAAAGGCAGTAACACCATTATTTGTACCTGCTGAAGATACTAATGGCGTATTACCTTTGATATGATTTTCATTCACAATTCTTTTTCCTCGTTTTGGATTCAGGAAAATTTCTGACAGAAAAAATTCTTTCCATTCCAGCTCACATAATTCCATTTCATTCTTCCTCAGTTTCAAATAAATATTGTCTGCCTTGCATTATCATAGCGAATTCAAATGTTAAATAATCACCAACTGTTTTTTCAAAATCTGCATCTGTTGGTATTTCATCATTGAAATAATAAAAACTACCTGAATCCGTGAAGTTAATTTATTCAAGGATTCGCAAAAGCCTATGTTTTCAA
>CAYYZV010000405.1:0-1311 GCA_964476275.1 uncultured Roseburia sp. | reverse complement strand
CAGTGATATCCTGTGGAGTAAATAATAGCTATGGTCATCCTCATGCAGAGGCGGTAGAACGAATCAAAGAGGCAGGAGGTGGGATTTGGAGTACGGCAGAGTGCGGACAGGTAATGATAAAGATAGAGGCAGATAAGATTGGCATGAGGGGATTTGTGGGAGAGGAGAAATGAAAAAGAAATTTGCTAACAGGGCAAAGAGTATGATAGAATAGACCCATGAAAACAATAGATCAAGATATTAAAAATGGACAATTTAAATCAGTATATTTATTATATGGCGATGAGGCTTATTTAAAGAAGCAGTATAAAGACAAGTTAAAAGCTGCATTGATTTCGGATGGAGATACAATGAATTTTTCTGCATATGAGGGAAAGTCGATTAATCCAAAGGAGATTATTGATTTAGCAGAAACAATGCCGTTTTTTGCAGACCGCAGGGTGATATTAATTGAAAACAGCGGATTTTTAAAGAATGCCTGTGAGGATTTGGCATCCTATTTGTCGGATGGACCAGCAGAAACAACGTGTTTTGTTTTTGTAGAGGAAGAAGTAGATAAACGAAATAAATTATATAAAACGATTAACAAAACAGGCAGGACGGTAGAATTTGGCACACAGAATGAGGAATTATTAATTCGGTGGATTGTAGGGCGTCTGAAAAAAGAAAATAAAAATATTACCAGAGAGGTATTACAGCTTTTTATGAATAAGACGGGAGCCGACATGGGAAATATCGATCGGGAACTGGAAAAGCTGGTTTGTTATACCATGGGCAGAGATGTGATTACGGCAGAGGATGTAGAAGCGATTACGACAGAGCAGGTAACAAATAAAATCTTTGAGATGGTAAATGCGATTGCAGAACATGAACAGAAGAAAGCACTGGATTTGTATTATGACCTTCTGACGTTGAAAGAACCTCCAATGAGAATACTTTTCCTGATTAGCAGGCAGTTTCAAATTCTTCTAAATTTAAAAGATATGAGTAACAGGGGATTTGATCAGAGTACCATTGCTTCAAAAGTAGGAATACCACCTTTTGCAGTCCGAAAGAATCAGGCACAGGCGAGAGGATTTACGTTAGCACAGTTAAAAGAAGCGATTTGCGACGGAGTAGATTTAGAAGAGGCGGTGAAAACCGGACGAATGAATGATCAGATGGCGGTAGAGCTGCTGATTGTGAAGTATAGCAAAAAAGGGTAAAAGAAAACACCAGTATGACGGTACTGGTGTTTTTTCTTTGTTTTGTTCAATGTTTGCTTCTGCAGAAAGCAAATAAATTCGCGAATTTTAATCTATACTAATTAAG
>CAYYZV010000404.1:0-1312 GCA_964476275.1 uncultured Roseburia sp. | reverse complement strand
CATTAAATAACACTGTAGTAGCACCGCCACGTATGTTAATTGCATTCTTAGAGAATAACTTAAATGCAGACGGAAGCGTAAATATTCCGGAAGCATTACAGCCATACATGGGCGGAAAGACAAAATTGGTGCCAACAAAATAATGTGTGACATGATAATTGAGATATGTTAAGATGATGCCGTGTAAAAATTTATATTTTTACACGGTATGTTTTTTAGGGAGATATAAAAGAATGAAAAAGGGAATCATTTTTGATATGGACGGAACTCTTTGGGATGCGGGAGAAAGCATCGCAATTGCATGGAATCAGGTAATCAAACGTCGTGGTTTGGAAAAAGAAGAAATGACAGCTGACCACATTCACAGTATTATGGGAAAGACAATTCAGGGGATTGCAGATGCGCTATTTTCTGAATTTGGGGAGCTGCGGATGGAGATAACCAGAGAATGTCTGGAATATGAGAATGTCTATCTGGCAGAGCATGGCGGCGAATTGTATCCCCGGTTAGAGGAAGTTTTAGAAGAATTATCGAAAGAATATCCGCTTTATATTGTAAGCAACTGTGAAAAAGGATATATTGAAGGCTTTTTGGAATATTATGGATTTGGAAAATATTTCAAAGATTTTGAGAGTCATGGGAATACTTCTCTTCCAAAAGGGCAGAATATTAAATTAGTAGCGGAGCGGAATAATCTGACAGATATAGTGTATATTGGAGATATTCAAAGCGACTATAATGCAAGTAAAGAAGCGGGCGTGGGCTTTATTCATGCTTCTTACGGTTTCGGAACAATAGATGAGGAAGTGCCGGTAATAAAAAGTATTGCACAGGCACCGGAAGCAGTGAAAAAGTACTTTATATCTTGACATTATTGACAAAATGTGCCATAATATCGCAAGATATGTGTTTAAAAACGGACACAGATAATAAGAAAAGGCGTTGACGAAGACAGTATTTCATTGGAAAAAATCACAGAGAATCGGTGATGGTGTGAATCCGGTATGAGTATTCATTGAAAGAATATCCCTTCCAAGCCGCAGCCCGAAATGACAGATCAGGGGATGTCTGTTAGAGTAAGCGCTGACGTATTTCCAGCGTTAAGGGAGCATGGTATGAATGCCGTTAGCGGCAGAGTACGATTGTATTTAGGTGGTATAACGATGATAAGGCTCTCGTCCTATATGCAGGACGAGGTTTTTTTATATCATTAGGAAATTATATATGCGATGTTATACCAAATAAGAAATGGAGGAAAATTATGTACAACAAAGTTGAAACGAACATGAACTTCGTTGAAAGAGAAAAACAG
>CAYYZV010000403.1:0-1351 GCA_964476275.1 uncultured Roseburia sp. | reverse complement strand
TAACGTAGAACGTGCGCACAGAAGCGGTGTAAGCTATATTGCACAGCCAGGCGGCTCTATCCGTGATGATAATGTTATCGAAACATGTAACAAATATGGTATTGCTATGGCATTTACCGGACTTCGTTTGTTCCATCATTAATTAAAAATTCATATTTTATAATTAAACTCCTGTTGGTGGCTAATAATAGCTGCTGGCAGGAGTTTTGTTGTGGAATTAGTTATTTATACTTGTGCATTCGTGCAGATAGCAGTATATTATACATATATTGTAACTGTTCAGTACCTTCCGGTTACGATGCAAAAATCCATTAAAAATTGCCTTTGGCAATGGGATTTTTGCACCCCTGAATCATTTTCTCACGGTCTGTGCAGTAAATGCACAGACCTACTGAATAGTTACCATATATTCATTTAAATGCAGCTGAGAATTTTGCGGCATTCATGAAACCATCTTTTATCATATTTTGTGGGAAATCACCCGAATATTCAAGGATTATTTTATATTGAGGAAAAAGAAAATTTTAGATTATGGTTGTACACAGGAGGTGTTTATGTCAGAAATACAAGTAAACAGACAGTATAAAGATAGATTGTTTAAGCTTATTTTTAAAGAAAAGGAAGATTTACTGCAATTATATAATGCCATTAACAATACGAATTATGATAATCTTGAAGATATTGAAGTAAATACATTAGAAGATGTTGTGTATATGGGAATGAAAAATGACATTTCTTTTCTGGTGAAAGATGTATTGAATCTATATGAACATCAGAGTACATTTAGTCCGAATCTTCCATTAAGAGGTCTGTTTTATTTTGCAAGATTATATCAAAAGATTGTGGGAGACAGAAAAGATATATATAGCAGAAAAATAATTTCTCTTCCATTTCCTCAGTTTATCGTGTTTTATAATGGGACGATGAATGAACCAGAACGACAAATCTTGGAATTAAAAGATGCTTTTCCAAAGTGGAGCAATGGGGAAAATGCAGCTATAGACTGCCGTGCAGTTGTTTTAAACATTAACTTGGGTTATAATAAAGATGTCATGAAGAAATGTCAAAAACTCAGAGAATACGCGGAATTTATTGCAAAAGTCAGAATGTATTTAGAACAGAAATTTAATATAACAGAAGCAATAAATAAGGCAGTTGATGAATGTATTCAACAAGGGATTCTTGAGGATATATTAAGAAACCACCGAGAGGAGGTATATTCAATGCTATTAACAGAATATGATGAACAAGCTCATATTAATAATGAAAAAGAGCTGGCATATGAAGAAGGAAAAGAAGAAGGAATAAAAGAAGGAATAAGGGCAAATGTACGGATTTGCAGAAAGTATAA
>CAYYZV010000402.1:0-1372 GCA_964476275.1 uncultured Roseburia sp. | reverse complement strand
TAACTTGCAAGAGAGTTAATCAAACCGATGTTTGGACCTTCAGGTGTCTCGATAGGACACATTCTTCCATAGTGTGAGTAGTGAACGTCTCGAACCTCGAATCCGGCACGATCTCTTGAAAGACCGCCAGGACCCAATGCTGATAAACGTCTCTTATGTGTCAGCTCACCAAGCGGGTTATTCTGATCCATGAACTGTGACAACTGTGAAGAACCGAAGAATTCTTTCACTGCTGCTGTTACAGGTTTGATATTAATTAAGCTCTGTGGAGAAATGCCGTCTAAATCAAGAGTTGTCATTCTCTCACGAACTACTCTTTCCATACGGGAAAGACCAATACGATACTGGTTCTGTAATAATTCACCAACCGCACGGATACGTCTGTTTCCTAAGTGGTCGATATCATCATCATGTCCAATACCATATTCCAAATGCATATTGTAGTTAATAGATGCAAAGATGTCATCTTTTGTAATGTGCTTTGGAATCAAATCATGCACGTTACGCTTGATTGCATCCTTTAACTCGTCTAAATCTGTATATTCTTCCATCAACTGTGCAAGGACTGGATAATATACCATTTCAACAATTCCAAGTTCCTTTGGATCACAGTCTACGTAATGAGTTAAATCTACCATCATAGAAGAAAGTACTTTGATATTTCTTGCTTCTCCCTGTACCCATACAAATGGAACAGCAGAATTCTGAATCAGGTCTGCAATTTCGCGAGTAACTTCTGTACCTGCTTCTGCGATAATTTCACCTGTTGTCACATCCACAACATCTTCTGCAAGAACCTGTCCGTTAATACGGTTTCTAAGTGCTAACTTCTTATTGAATTTATAACGTCCTACCTTTGCAAGGTCATATCTTCTTGGGTCAAAGAACATCATATTAATGAGTGACTCTGCACTTTCTACAGAAAGTGGTTCACCCGGTCTGATTTTCTTATATAATTCAAGAAGACCTTCTTCGTAATTAGTAGCAACGTCCTTACCAAAACTTGCAAGAATCTTTGGCTCTTCACCGAACATATCGATGATTTCCTGGTTGCTGCCTACACCAAGTGCACGGATTAATACGGTAATCGGCACTTTTCTGGTTCTATCTACACGAACGTAGAATACGTCATTGGAGTCTGTCTCGTATTCTAACCATGCACCACGGTTAGGAATTACGGTACAGGAATACAAGGTCTTACCCACTTTATCATGTGCAATACCGTAGTAGATACCAGGAGAACGTACTAACTGTGAAACGATAACACGTTCTGCACCATTAATTACAAAGGTACCGGTCTCTGTCATCAAAGGAAGATCACCCATGAAGATTTCATGTTCATTAATTTCATCTGTCTCTTTGTTATGAAGTC
>CAYYZV010000401.1:0-1378 GCA_964476275.1 uncultured Roseburia sp. | reverse complement strand
TTTCGCAGATTATTTCAATCTGCGAAACCCAAAAAACCCATTAGTTTCAAAACTACACATGTGCTATTGTAAGTTTTTTGCATATTCTTGTCAAGATATAGAAATTATTTTTTTTTAAATCAACTAAATTTGGCTGAAAAATTTGAAATAATTGCTTTTTTTCGTTAGATAATTAGCCCGTTACAATTTATAAAGGGTCAGGAAAGTGGGTAGAATTATGCCAAGAAAAGGTGAAAACATTCGAAAAAGAAAAGACGGTCGATGGGAAGGTCGGTATGTTATTAAAGTTAATAATATTTCAAAAACACGTTCGGTGTATGCTGCTACATACGCGGAGGTGAAGAAGAAGCTGGCAAAGGCAAAAACGGAAAATACAGTACATGTTTCCACATTTGAAGTACAGATTACATTAAATGAGGCAGCTGAAAAATGGCTGAAGGAAGTGCATGAAACAAAGAAAGCTTCTACTTATGCAAAATATAAATCTATTTACAACAAATATATTCAGGAAAAATTGGGAACAGAGCTGTTTGAAAAAATAGATTGTGAAATGATTGATGGGATTTATCAGTCAGTAACATCGGAAAGCAGCAAGAAAAGCATTCAGTGTGTGTTAAAACAAATTTTTTCTTATGCACAGTCTCAGTATAAAATATCGACCGTTCAAATGCAGAAATTAAAATGCCAAAAAGAAATTCTGCCGGTTAAGGTATTCAATACTTCTGAACAGGCAAGGCTGATACAGTATTTATATCAGGATATGGATATCCACAAATGTGGCATTTTACTGTGTCTGCATACCGGACTGCGTTTAGGGGAAATCTGTTCTTTAAAATGGGAGGATATTGATTTTACAACGAAATCCTTACACATAAACCGTACTGTCCAAAGACTGCCAAGTGAGAAAGAAGAGGAAAAAACTATGCTTGTTGAGAACAAACCAAAAACACTCTGTTCGAAGCGGGAAATACCGATTTCTGATCAAATCTATGAGCTTCTTCAAAAATTTAGAACTTCGGAAACAATCTATTTCTTGAATAAAGATAGGCCTTTTGATCCCAGAACCTATCAATACAAATTCAAACATTATTTATGCATGGCAGGTGTGGAAAATCACAGTTTCCACACGCTACGCCACACTTTTGCCACAAATTGCATCAGCAGCGGTGCGGATGTCAAAAGCGTGAGTGAAATACTGGGTCATTCTGATGTAAGGATTACATTAAACAGATATGTACATCCTTCTATGGATGTCAAACGAAATCAGCTTAATCAATTAGATTCTATTTATGGTCAATATCTGGGTCAGAATCTCTGACAAATCCCTTAAATTAGCTAAAAATAGGCACTATTTCGCAGATTGAAATAATCTGCGAAA
>CAYYZV010000400.1:0-1395 GCA_964476275.1 uncultured Roseburia sp. | reverse complement strand
TTTTGCTGTTGCCTCATTTCAAAATTATCTTTCTTATTCTTTGATCGTTTCCGCCACAACCTCAGCAATTGCTCTCGCACCATCTTTATTTGGATGAATTCCATCTGTTTTAAACCACTCAGGATTCGCTTCTGTAAGAGAATGAATATCAATGACAGAGCATGGATATACACTTGATGCCGGCATCTGTTCCAGACGCTTCGCAATTTCATCTACAATTGCCGGCTGGATATCAAATCCCCCAATTCCTGTTTCATTTTCTTCTAAAAAATATGCCTCTGAACAAATACCAATATATAGCTTCGGTGGATTTTCCCCTTCCATATAACTCCCCAATAATTTTATATAATTTTCCATGAAATCTTCCATGTCAGTCCAATTTTTCGGTTTCGAATCATTTGTTCCCAGCATAAATACGAGAATATCTGCATCATATTCTAAACTTTCCTGATAAACAGCTCTGGCTGAATACGGCTGATCGCCGTTTGGGTTCACACAAGAACCACTAGACCCGAAGTTTGCTACATGGTATTTCTCACCCAGCAATTCCTGGAGTACTGCCGGATAATTATTTTCCTTCCAATTACGAATACCATGTCCATAAGTAATGCTGTCACCTACACATGCTACCTTAATCTGACCTTCTGCCGCCATTGTATTTGCATATTGACCGGATAAACCGTTATCATACAAATATGTAAATCCTGCTATCAAAACTGCTGCCACAACAATCACCACACCTAATATTATCTTTTGTAACTTCTTTTTCATTATTATTTTCCTTCACTTATCTCTTGTACCAAATCTTTTACTACATTTTCATAATTATAAGCATATCATTCTTCATTTTTTCAGCAATTGCCATATTCTCACTTTTTCTGCTTCCTTTGATAATCTTTCCATTACGCTTCCCTCATCTCTCCTAAAACATTTCACCTTATTTATCGGCAAACATGGTATCGCTGCATAACTCTAACTAGCTATTTAGCCCACGATTTTATTTTAAAATCGTGGGCTAAATAGTTTATTCGTAAAACAAGGTATCAACATCCAATTCCTTTTCAATCATTCCTGCTTCAAACATAAAGTCCGCTGTATTCTGAAATCCCTGTTTATCTTCTTCTGTAATTCCTGTAAAGAAATCATAGTATTCATACATTTCTTTTACAGCAGCTGCCTCAAGGTCAAGTTCTTCTGCAGCCATTTTCAAGGCTTCTTCTTCATTTTCCTGCATAAATGCAGAGATTTCTTCCTGTGCTTCAGTCAACTTTTCAATCACCTCTGGGTACTGATTATAAAATTCATCCGTAACAGCTACCGCAATAATTGCGTCAATCAAACCTTCCCCATCTGCAACTAAATGATATCCCTGCTGCTTTGCCTGATATGCTGTCG
>CAYYZV010000399.1:0-1399 GCA_964476275.1 uncultured Roseburia sp. | reverse complement strand
GTTCGAATCTTCTCGCGCACGTAGGAAATGCCGGAACAGTAGTTCCGGTTTTTTTGTGCCCCGGGATGAGAGTTCCGGGATTTTTTGTTGTCTATCAATTCACAACTCTGCACGGAAAATGATAATTTTGTGAAAATTAAGGTATTGATTTAATAAGTAATATGGATTATAATGCAAGTAAACACTTGCAAGATGGGTATGAATTATGTATGATGAAACACAGAAGAAAATCCTAAATTCAACAATGATGTTGGTTATGGAGAAAGGCTATACTGCTACGACGACAAAAGATATTGCAAAAAGAGCAGGAATTAACGAATCTACAATCTTTCGGAAATTCAAGGGTAAAAAAGAAATAATTGAGACAGCAATGTCATTACCAGAATGGAATCCAGGGCTAAAGGAAAGCGATTTTGAATATACGGGTGAATTGATAAAAGACTTATGCTCATTTGCTGAGGTGTATTCAAAAAAAGTAACTCCTAAGATGGTAAAAATATCGTTAGGGTTACGCTCTCTGGATTTATATGAGATAACCAAGGATGGAATACGAGAAATCCCAGATACATTTAAAAAAGTTCTTGTTAATTATTTTGTTGAAATGCAAAAGAAAAATAAAATTCATACAGACGATATAGAAAGTTTGGCGGTAGCTTTTTTGGCAATGAATTTTGGGTATGTATTTTTTAAGGCTTCATTTGGTGATGAATTAACAGAGCTTCAATCAAAAGAATACATAGAAAGCAGTGTTCGTCATTTTGTAAATGGAATATGTAAATAGAGATGGTACATTAGTGCCATTTCTTTTTAAGTTCAATGCAAGTGTCTACTTGCAAAAAGGAGGGCTGAATGGTATATTTTGTTGTAACTACATATTTTGATGAAGAAAAGAGTAAAGAAGATTATCTTAAATACATAAAAGCTGTGAAACCAATTGTGAGCAAATACCATGGCAGATATATTGTACGCTCTGAAAAAATAACAGCATTAAGTTCAAATTGGAGCCCTAATCGAGTTATTATTATTGAGTTTGATACAAAAGAACAATTGGAAATATGTTTTTCGTCAGAAGAGTATAAACAGATTACTTTTCTCAGAGAAAATTCAGTAGATAGTAAGGCGATAATTATTGAATAAGCAAAATTTACGAGGTAAAAATCATGAAGATAAACCATCAAGTACATTTAATACGTAAAGAGTTTTTTGTTACACCGGAAGTAAAAAGATATATTAACATTTATCTTATAGTAGGTAAGTACTGTTATTTGGCAGATAGTGGCGTTGCAGGAACACATACATTAATTGAGGAATTACCATGGATCGAGGATATTCAAAAACAATTTTCGGAGCGTCCTATTCCAAACTTTTTTAAATTGTTATCCGAATCAGTAGAAGTAAA
>CAYYZV010000398.1:0-1407 GCA_964476275.1 uncultured Roseburia sp. | reverse complement strand
GAATTCTCTGCAGACCTCTTTTTCCATAATGTATCCTCTGTATGAGGTAACTCCCTGATTTTTTTCCTCCGGCATAAAATTGCCCTCTATGTAAAATGAATATCCTAATCCCGCATATTTACCGGAACCCCCATCCTGCTCTAAATCTACGCCTATACAGAATAATGGCTTCTCGTAATTTGTTACTAATGCAAAATCTGTTATGCCTACACACAGCCAAAGAACTACCACTCCAAGTATTGCAATCACAACCTTTATTACGATACTCCTTTTCATATCAAATGTTTTAAGTTGTTTTCCAAAACACCTCTCACATATAACTCCACTTACAATAAACGCCACATTCACTACTGCCCAAATAACCCATAAGTTATTTACACTGACACCATTGGCATCTATTTTGGTCACTTGAAATATAAAACCTAACACAAATCCTATCATATATCCTGCGGAAATGAAGTATGGCAGAAACTTCTTTTTCATCAATGCAGAAATAGTCATTACAACCAGTCCCAAAACCAACAGAACCTCCGGAAACTCTTTCATACCATGTATATCAAAAAATATATATCTGCACAGGATAAATCCAACCACCAATATTCCCAATGCTATTGCATGATGAACGATATGTTTTTTATCTTTCATATAATCACCCCACAATCTGTTTTATACATCAATTGGCGGTACAGAAGGATTTTTTACTTTGTACCACGTTCCTGAAACAACAATATAAGCTTCATTTCCTCTATCTTGATAGCTGAATACTAATTCGTCACTTACATAAAAACCATAACTTTCTCCGCCTTCTACATCTTCCGGTTTTTCACATGGACTCAACTCAAGATTATAAAACCATTCAATTACTGCTATTACAGATAAATCTTCCGGATTATATTCTTCAGAGCCTATTGCAATCTCACTCACAGCACCCTGAGAATAAAATGACACTTCTATCTGCGTTGTTGGCTCCGGAAATGC
Source organism: uncultured Roseburia sp. (assembly GCA_964476275.1). GTDB lineage: Bacteria > Bacillota > Clostridia > Lachnospirales > Lachnospiraceae > Roseburia. The sequence continues at coordinate 429 of CAYYZV010000398.1, read as the reverse complement.
ATATACTTCCGAACCACTATTTGCTTTCTGACAGCCAATCAAATACAAAACACATACCAATGTTAATAATACTGTTATCCATTTCTTCATATATAGCTGCCTCCTTTCCCACAATACACTATTTAAACGGCGGTTCTGATGGGTTTAACACCTCGTACCATTCATTTTCATATACAACGTATGCTCCAATGCCATGATCTACATAAGTGAAGTACAACGCCCCATTATTTATATCAAACTCGTAGGAATCTCCACCCGCGTATGTTTCAGCCGGGGATTTGCCATCGGCAAATTCTTTATGTTCTAACGATAACTGTGCAAACCAATCCTTAAAGCTTTTAAAATCCTGTACTATAAAATCGCCAGCTTTTATCACACTTCCATTGTAATATCCGCCTACTTCTATTTTCGTTATCTCATCCGGAAGCA
>CAYYZV010000397.1:0-1498 GCA_964476275.1 uncultured Roseburia sp. | reverse complement strand
TAGGAATTAAATCACAGGATATAATAGATACATTAACAGATACAGAATATGCAGTGAAAGCACCACAGAGCAATGTGGAGGAAGCTGCACAGGATATGGTACGGGGCAAATATCAGAAATCGGCTGCGCCAAAGGCAGAAGCAGCGGCAGAGACTGCTGCACCAAAATCAGAAGAATCAGCAGAAGAAGCACCAAAGCCAAAGAAGAAGAATATTACAGCTGTTTTTAATGCACAGTACAGCAAACAGGGCGGTGGCCGTAATGGCGGTAAACGTCAGGGACAGGATAATAGACGTGCAGCAAATGACGGCAGACAGGGCGACAGAAGAGCACAGAATGACAAAGCAAATCGTCCAAATGGTGAAAAGGCCCAGAATGCTGCACCAGCAAAGACCATGTCTGGAAATGATATGAGAAAATATTTTGACAGCTTAATTAATCCAAATGCGAAACAGGAGGAAGCTTCAAAAGAAGCAAAAGCTGCAGAAACTCATACAGAAGCACCGGTACAGCCACAGGAAAGAGTTTTCAAAAAGCCGGTTGAAAATGTATATGCGCAGATGGAACAGCAGAATCGCGAACGCCGTCAGCAGAATGATAAACCACAAGGAGAACGCCATTCACAGGGTGGTCAGAACCGTTCAAACGGAGATAGAAACGGTCGTCCAAACGGAGACAGAAATGGCCGTTCAAATGGAGACAGACCACATGGTGACAGAAGACAGCAGGGTGGCGGTCAGGGCCGCTTGAATGGAGATAGAAATGGCCGTCCAAATGGAGACAGACAGCAGGGTGACAGAAGACCACAGGGCGATCGTCACCAGAATGGAGACAGAAACTTCCAGAATAACAGAAACGGTCAGGGATTTAATAAAGACGGTGGAAACCGCAACGATAGAGGCGGCAATAATTTCCGTAAGGATGGAGGAAACAGCAGATTTGACCGCGAACTTGATAAGTTCAACAAAGAATCTGCATCTATGGGTGCAGAAGAACTTCGTGGAAAAGAAACACGCGAAAGAGATCGTGAAAATAAGAAAAATAATAAGAGAAATGACTACGATGTTTTAGGCGGCAAGAAACAGGAACGTTTTGTAAACTTAGAAAAGAACGGCGGCAAGAAGAAACCACAGCAGCCTCAGCAGCCAAAACAGGAAGAAGATACAATCAAGACATTAGTATTACCAGAGAAATTAACAATCAAAGAGTTAGCTGATAAGATGAAAGTTCAGCCGGCAGTGATTGTTAAGAAGCTGTTCTTAAAAGGAACAATGGTAACTGTCAATCAGGAAGTAGATTACGAACAGGCAGAGGAAATTGCATTAGAGTTTAACTGTATCTGTGAACCGGAAGAAAAGATTGACGTAATTGCTGAATTATTAAAAGAAGCAGAGGATGCAGAGGAGACATTAGTTTCCCGTCCGCCAGTAGTCTGTGTTATGGGTCACGTTGACCATGGTAAAACATCACTTTTGGATGCAATCCGTTCAACACGCGT
>CAYYZV010000396.1:0-1506 GCA_964476275.1 uncultured Roseburia sp. | reverse complement strand
AATGAGTTTAAGAAGTCCGGCAAAAAGCCAAGTATTTTCTGCAAGGAAAATTTGAAAATGTCCAGTGTGAAATCATACGATTTTGTTAAGGAGTATTTTGAAAATCCGGAAATACTGGTGCAAGCGATTAAGAAATATAATGAAATTTCAAAAATCAGAAAAGGTGAATATACATTGTTAGATTTGCTGAAGTAGAAAAAGGAGTCTTGAGAGATGAATGAAACACGTTTTGATGGCAATTTTGAATATAATGGGCAAGGACTCTATTATCGAATAAATGATGAGTTAAGAGACATAAAGTATAAGCATGGAGAACCTGTAAAAGCACAAAGATTTATTCATTTTTTTGAAGCTTCAGGAAAAGCTATTGATTCATATCCTTATTACGACAGCATTGAAAAAGTGACTAATATTAGTAAATGGGATGCATTAAGAATTTTCAAAGAGATGAGAGGAGAATCCGTAAGTGATTAGTAGAGAAACATTTGAACTGAATGGAAGGGTATTTAAAGTTAAGTATAAATATGAAAAGAATATTGTCTGGGCTATCACATATGTTGATGGGACAGAAATAAAAACGCATGGAACAGATGAAGAGGCGGCTTTTTGGGCAATTCAACAAAGGGTTTATCAGCATCTAAATTTTAGACTTTAATATTATAAAAAGTAGTATTATTATGGCATCTGTCAGAAATGGCAGGTGCTTTCTTTTTTGCTCGGAAAAATCCGGGCTATTTTCATGTTAAAAATAAGAGAGAAAAAACAGAATAAAGAACGCTAAGAAGCAGTTGTCATTTTTTATAAGATGTCAATTGCTTTTTTTGTGAAAAAGGAGAGTTGCATGAATGTATTTGATGCAGTAAAACCGATGGTAACAACCAAGCAGGCTGCTGAAATGTATGGTATTCGGGTAAAGCGGAATGGTATGGCAGTTTGTCCGTTTCACAATGATAAAAATCCGAGCATGAAAGTAGATAGGCGTTTTCATTGTTTTGCTTGTCAGGCAGACGGTGATGCGATAGATTTTGTTTCTAAACTGTTTGGATTGCCAGTCAGAGATGCAGCTATCAAATTAGCAGATGATTTTGGAATTAACTATGATAACAAACGGAGAACTTCTATTCGTCCCCCGTATCAGAGAACCGACTCCCGAACAAGTTTATCAAAAAGAGGAAAAATATTGTTACAGAGTGCTGACAGATTATTTTCATCTTTTGAAAACATGGGAAATGCAGTATGCTCCTCAACAGACAAATGAGGAATGGAATCTGTTATTTGAAGAAGCCCTGCAAAGAAAAGTTTACATAGAATATTTATTAGATATTTTATTGTATGGCACTTTGGAAGAAAAGAAGGCACTTGTAACGAAACAGAAAAGGGAGGTGGTGAAACTTGAACAGCGAATTACAGAATGGTCAACTGGAAGAACAAAACAGCGTGGAAGAAGTGCGAAACAGCGTGGAAGAAGTGCGAAACAGCTTAGAGCAGACACAGAAAGGTAAGGTT
>CAYYZV010000395.1:0-1511 GCA_964476275.1 uncultured Roseburia sp. | reverse complement strand
GGATTTCAGCCCAGATAACCATACCGTATTCATCACATAAATCATAGAAATACTGATCATGCTGATAGTGAGCAAGACGGATTGTGTTAGCACCTACTTCAGCGATTAAATCCATATCTTCTTTGTGCATTTCCGGTGTTAAAGCATTACCATAGCCCCAGCGGTCCTGATGACGGGAAACACCGCGAAGAGGATATTCTTCACCATTTAAGATAAATCCACGATTTGCATCGATTTCAAAACTACGGCATCCAAATCTGGTTTTTATGCAGTCAATTACTTCTCCGTTTTCTACTAATTCTGCAATTGCTGTGTATAAATATGGGTCTTTGCGTCCATGCCAGCGGTGTACGTTTCTAATATCCTGCTCTAAATCAATCAAAGCAATATTTTCGGCCAAATCTTTTGCATCATTTGCTTTCTCTGACTTACTGGTTTCTGCTACTACATTTCCTTCTGCATCCTTAAGAATGAAGTGAACAGACTGGTTTTCTTTTTTATTTGCTACATATGCCTGCAAGCGAACAATTGCATCTGCATCCTGAATTCTAGGTGTCACTTTAAGTCCCGAACCGCCATAATATTCTAAATCAAAATGGCTGTTGTTTACAGCGATTAAGTTTACATTTCTGTAAAGACCGCCGTAGAAAGTAAAGTCTGCATTCTGTGGATATACATGGTCGTTTGGAGCGTTGTCCACTTCTACTACGATAAGGTTCTGTGCATCAAGTACATCCGTAACGTCTACTCTCCATGTAGAGTAACCGCCGTCATGGCTTGCCATTTTCTTTCCGTTCCAGTAAACAGAAGCAGAAGAGTTTGCACCATTGATTTCTAAATAGTAGCGTTCAGCTTCCGGCAGGTCGATTTTGTCGATGTTTTTTGCATAGTATGCAGTACCGCGGTAAAGGTCGTTATTGCCATCCTGTCCGTCAATGTCATTCCAGGTGTGTGGAAGGTTTACCCAGCACCATCTTTCCGGCATTGTTTCAGGAACGGCATCTACATGTTTTGCAAAAGCCCATTTGGTGTTTAGATTGATAATTTCTCTCATAAATAAAATACCCCTTTCATTATATGGTACTATTGTAACATGAATGACAGGAACATTAAATATGTAATTTAAATAAAATTAGGATGACAGAAAAAAGTTGCATTAATAACATAGAAAGATAAATCTTGTTGACAAAAGAATATAAAAATAGGAAAGCGCATTTAGATATAATAGTTGAAGGTGTGTTTGTTTTATAAGAAATGGTATAAATTTACAGGTAATATAATAGATGTTGAAAAAATGTTAGTACATTGTGGATAACGTTTATAAGTTGTGGATAAATTTATAAAAAAAGAATAAAGTGTTGGAAAACAATGTGCTTGTACATAAAATTGCGTTGCTAATTAAATGAAATATGTTATAATAGAAACAAGATACACATGCCGAGGATTTATCAAGGAGGTGTATCAAATAAGCGGCAAAGGAGTATAGCAGCATGAGAATTAAAATTACAGGA
>CAYYZV010000394.1:0-1519 GCA_964476275.1 uncultured Roseburia sp. | reverse complement strand
AACCGGAGCAAAAGTAAATAAAAAAATTATTTGCTCCATTTCTGGTCTGGTAGATTGGATCATTCAGTCATGCAAACACTTTTTTGGAGCAGAAATCACTTTTGTGACGTATGGCTCCAAAACTGTTACATTCAAAGGCATCTTAATCGTGAAGGAAATCGATAACTTCTAAATCTATATAAGGATTGGTTTTTGCCAGACCAATCCTTGTAACCATTCCCTCAAATGGTCCAAACTGTTTTTGCATCACCTGAAAGGCTGTTGTAAGCTGCTCTTTGGAAAGGTGCTTAGCCAACGTACTATGAGGCAGCCAATTATAAGGCATATATTTTCGGTCAACAGTTACTCCCTGCCTTTCAGTTATTTCCCTATTATATGCCTCTGACAACTCATGCAAGTATTTATTCAAAATCGGAGTAATAAAAATTACACCAGGCAAAAATGTTCCGATAGATACCCACTGCACACTTCCCGATTTCAGATTTTTCGCTCCCCGCAAAAAGATATCACGTGCAGCAGACTCCGTTTCTGCCTGAAATGCCGCAATTGTTATATGAGGAGGTACATTCCCATCCAGCATCGCGGTATTTCCGGTTGCTTTTCCAATCTGCTTCATATAACTACTTATGCGTTTTTCTGATGCTTCGTCAAAATAAATAGAGATTAGATACATTTTTATTCTTCCTCTAATATAAATTAAACCACTGTTGCAGGCACTCTTTCCCTATCCGGATGTTCTCCCGAAGTTCTGGTTCTACCGGGTGAGTTACCGTGTAAAGACATGTATTTGAACTCATTAAATAATTATAACCCATTTAAAAATACAACAACACCTAATTTTCTAAGTTTTTATATCACAAGAAAGAATACGCGTAAACGCGTATTCTCCGCGCCGGAGCGGAATGCGCAGCATTATTTTCCTTTCCGCGGAGTGCGCATATTTGGCACGTAGTGCCTTTTTATATCATAGGAAGTCCATAGGACTTTCCTATGACATAAAAAAAGAACACCGGCGAAATCACTTTCACCGGCCTTTCAATCGTCTTGAAATATTATTTATTCTATGAAAACAATGATATCATTATCTATAATTACGAAGTCACAATCCATTTTTTTACGAACCATAAATCACCATGCATGCTGCCTTCCGGAACACGGCATCTTTCTTTATTCAAAACGGAATGCATATCTTTTTTCCAAAGCCTCCCGAAATGTCGTATTTACCCAATGTTCATCATATCCCAGCCTGATCAGGGAAGTCATGGCCGATTTCAGATATCTCATGTGCACATTCCGGCAATTCTGCTTCATCTTATCATCTCCGTTACTGCTTAACCTTTTAAGTTTTTCAAACAATTCATGTTTTTCCAAAGCTTCAATACAACGTTTCATTTCCATTTCAGTCATGACAGCACGTTTTTCAACTATAGCAGATACTTTTTTTGACCGCGCCATCATAGTTGTATAATATTTTTCCAACTCATCATTAGTTGTACAATTCTTCAACAGTTCCTTAAGA
>CAYYZV010000393.1:0-1523 GCA_964476275.1 uncultured Roseburia sp. | reverse complement strand
TAACATTGTCAGGATATATCTTTTTCTTACCCGCTTTACCTCTTCCTTTGAGCAATGAATCACAGACATAACCGAATCTTCTGCTTTTTCTATCAACTCTTCTTTCGATAAATTTTCTCCTGCCAAAAGTTCATTTAAAGATACTTCTAATAGTTCACTTATTGGCACGAGCAAAGATAAATCCGGCATGTGAACTCCATTTTCCCATTTTGAAACGGTTTTGTTTGATACTCCAAGCATTTCTCCAAACTGTGCCTGTGTCAATTTCTTTTCCTTTCTTTTTGCTGCAATAAATCTGCCAATCTTTCCGGTATCCATCTTTTCTCTCCTCCTTTCACGCTAATCATATGATTTTTTATTAAAAAAGGAAATCCCCTAAATGGCGAATCTAAAAAAATACTGAAAATATCGTAATATCACAAGTGCTTTTCGAAAAGAATGGATATGTACCATCCACCTACTGGTACATATCCATTCTATTATCCTATCCAATATACCTTCCAGAAACAAATTAATTATTCCACATATTCCGAATACTTTTCTAAAAATTTCTCATTTGCATTCCTCATTTGTTCATAATATGTATTATACAACGGACTAAGTTTTCTCATTGCTGGAATAAAAACATCATAATACCCATTTGTATTGCAAAATTGTTTCATACATTCCATCAATCGAAATGCCTGTGAATTTTTATAATCATCTGTCTGTTTCCATTTACTGTATTCATCTAATATCTGTTTATGATTCTTTACAAACTCATCTATATTACGGATTGCATTATCTTTTCCTTCAAGAATTTGATTTATTTTTTCTACCCCTTCTTTACCTGAATATTCCTCTAAACAGCTGTCTAAGTATTCCTGTAAATCTGCCGGAATTTCCATATCCGGAACATTATCAAAAAATGCAATGATTTCACTAAACGCTTCCATCTGCTCTGGCGTTTCAATTTTTCCAGTGAGATATCTGGAAAAATTAAGGCTTATAAATTTTCCATAATAACTTGGAAATAATTCCTGAATCTTCCTTATTATAATAGTACCTGAATCCATATTATTTATTTCCTCTTCCAGTGTTTCGATATCTGTTCCTGATTCAATCTGTTTTAATAAATCCTGTTTTATTTTTTCCCTCTCCAATTCCAATTTTCTTTGATACAAGATACTCTCTATTTCGTTGCGGTCTGCAAGAACTCTTTTAATTTCATCGATACGCAAGCCTAATCTTCGGTATAAAACGATTTGTTTCAACACCTTCTCATCCTGTTCGGAGAAGTTCCTATATCCATTTCCCAAGATATCCGGAACGAGCATCCCCTGCTCCACATAATACTGAACTGCCTTTTTCGTAACATGACATTTTTTTGCTATTTCATTAATCAACATACCCACCACCTCCAGTATTATCATAAAGCAACCCGTAAGGGTACAGTCAAGCTCTTTAACATTCCATTTTACTTTGGAATATCCAAAGACATATACCATCGAGATGTATTTTATAACTCGTCCAAAATTTCTTTC
>CAYYZV010000392.1:0-1529 GCA_964476275.1 uncultured Roseburia sp. | reverse complement strand
ACTTTTTTAGTAATTACGTTACGGTTCACACGTGACCAGTAGCTTTTTTACACTTTTTGAAGCTTTGCAAATGCCGCAAACATCTTCTTTGTTCCATAAGTTTCAAACTCTACTGTCACTTCATAGTCCCTACCGCCATCTGCAATATTCTTTACGACTCCGGTGCCAAACTTTACATGTGCCACTGTATCACCTACTGCATAATCCAATTCTGCCTTTTTGGGACCTCCCAAAGAAGCAAACGCCATCGTCTGCATACTTTGTCCCGAAGGTCTGTGTCCCACAGCCATCGCTGCGCGGTATGCGCTTGCAGCCTTTGCCGGCTTATCTTCCCTGCGTTCCACATATTTCATCTTTTGTGGTCCGCCCTGCATCAGCTCTACAGGAATTTCCTTTACAAACCGTGATACTTTATTATACTGCGTTTCTCCACGAACCATTCGCTGTTTCGCACAGGTAACTGCCAATTCCTCTTTCGCACGAGTAATTCCCACATAGGCCAATCGGCGTTCCTCTTCAATCTCTTCTAAAGAATCATCCGAGATAATCGACATATAACTTGGGAAAAGTCCATCTTCCATACCTGTCAAAAATACCTTTGGAAACTCCAAACCCTTTGCACTGTGCAATGTCATCAATACAACATGATTACTGTCTTCATCCAAACTGTCAATATCTGCTACCAAAGCCACCTCTTCTAAGAATCCACTAAGACTTGGCTCATCAGCACTTTCTTCATATGCAACTGTTTTACTGATTAATTCATCAATATTTTCAATACGGGCATGTGCCTCATCCGTTCCTTCTGCTTCCAATTCCTGTAAATACCCGGTTTCGTCCAGTATCATTTTCAGCAATTCAGAAACGCTTAAAGACTCTGCTTCACTCCGCATTTTCTGAATAAACGTCACAAAAGGCTTAATCTTTGCTGCCCCTCTGCCAAGACTTGGAATCTCTTCTGCCTTTTTTAGCGCAGTATAAAAACTAATCTCTTCCATAGCCGCATAATCAATTACCTTCGCAATAGAAGTTGCTCCGATCCCACGCTTCGGAACATTAATAATACGGCGTACTGCCAAATCATCTCTGGCATTATCAATCGTCTTCAAATAACAAAGTAAATCCTTAATCTCCTTACGGGCATAGAAATTCAGGCCGCCCACAATCTTATATGGAATATTTGACGTAATAAAACGTTCTTCAAACAAACGCGACTGAGCATTGGTGCGATAAAGCACTGCACAATCATTATACTGGTATTTTCCAAGCATCACGACATCCTTTATCTCGCCTGCCACAAACTCTGCTTCCTCATATCCCGTATCAAACTGCTCAAAACGCACCAGCTGTCCTGCATCTTTTCTTGTCCAAAGCGCCTTACTCTTTCTGCCCTTATTATTTGCAATCACAGCATTCGCAGCATCCAAAATATTTTGCGTAGAACGATAATTTTCTTCTAATTTAATCGTAACTGCATCCGGAAAATATCGTTCAAAATTTAAAATATTATAAATATTGGCACCGCGGAA
>CAYYZV010000391.1:0-1534 GCA_964476275.1 uncultured Roseburia sp. | reverse complement strand
ATCGGGTTCTTGCTTCCACACTTGCCCATGCAATATGCGGTGTAATAATCAAACGGTTACTGTCTTTTATCCGAAGCAGCGGATTTTCTCTGCTCATCGGCTCTACTGCCAACACATCCAGTCCTGCTGCTGCAATCTGTCCGGTTTCCAAAGCCTCTGCCAAATCTGCTTCAACCACAATCGGTCCTCTGCCAAGATTTAAAAAAATTGCTGTTTCTTTCATCTTTGCAAATGCTTCTTTATTCATAAGCCCCTGTGTATTCGTATCTAATGGCGCATGCACAGAAACAATGTCGGATTCTGCCAATAGCATATCCAAATCCACTCTGTCATATCCCGGCTGGCAATTCCTGCCGGAGGTCGAATAATAAATCACCTTACAGCCAAACATTTTGGCAATATCTGCCACTCTTCGTCCAATATTGCCCAAACCAATAATTCCCCAGGTTTTTCCGTAAAGTTCATGAAACACATTTTCAAAATGGGTAAATACCGTGTCCTCTACATAATACTCTTTCTTTACATAATTGTCATAGTACGCAAGCTTCTCTAACAAGAAAAACAATAGTCCAAATGTATGCTGTGCCACGGATTCTGTCGAATATCCTGCTACATTCCGCCATTCGATTCCCCGTGCCGCCAAATATTCTTTATCCAGATTATTTGTCCCTGTCGCTGTTACACATACCAGCTTTAAGTGCTCCGCTTCCCCAATCGACTGTTCATTAATCTGAACCTTATTGAGAATAATCACATCCGCGTCTTTTGTACGCTCTCTAGCTTCCTCCACAGAAGAAAAACCATACTTTACCACTTCGCCAAACCGTTCAAAGCCGGATAAATCAATATCCTCTCCGATGGTTTTCGCATCCAAAAAAACAATTTTCATCTCCCTAACTCCTGTCACTTTATACCGCAGAATCCGTTTTTCGCACGGGCATCTGCTGACTTTCTATTACATACAAGGTCACTCCACGAATTTCCTTCACTTGCACAATCTTTCCTGCCTCAAAAATTTTTCCCTCTTCATATGCTCTTGCAGTCCATTCCTGACCTTGATATATCGCTGTACCTGTTCCTTTTAGATTATCCACGGTTTCTGTCAGGCAGACATTTTCTCCTACTACTGTTTCATAATTTGTCTTCACCAGACGTGGTTTCAAATATTTCAGTGCCCAGGGTCTGGTAAAAATCATTAAAACCGCAGATACCACAATAAATAAAATAATCTGCCCATATAGATTCATTCCTATTAATTGTGCCAATAATGCGATAAGGGCACCGCCTGCAAACCAGATTGCAGTCAAACCGACTGTTCCTATTTCTACTGCTGCAAAAACGATAATTAATCCGATCCATAAAATAGTTTCCGTCATCTTTTGAACCTCCTACCTCACCCATTTTCACACCTTACATTATACCATTCAAAAAAAATATCGTCTACTACTCTATTTCTTAATATTATAAAGTTTTTTATCAATTATGCCGAAAAATATGATATAACTATTCAACGAAAGGGGATTATTATGGCAGC
>CAYYZV010000390.1:0-1554 GCA_964476275.1 uncultured Roseburia sp. | reverse complement strand
AAAATCGTTTAATGATTTGGTCGGAGATACCGGTAGTCAGAAGTTCTTGCGAAGTATAAAATTAGCCAGATGCAGATATTGGATTCTTATTCGCCGATGTATGAGTTTGAGGAGTAAGGGATATAATAAAAATATTATTTTAACAAAAATATTGAATACTAACAAAATGTATGTTAGAATAAAATAAAAATGTTAAAAGGTGTTTTTTATGAAAAAATATTTGGCTGAGATATTCGGGTTAAACGTTAAAATTGAAAACTGGGATGGTAAGAGTAAACTGCCACTGTATTTGAGAAATAAAAGGGAATATTTCGTGCTTTCTATGGGAAATGTACAGAGTGTTTTAATGAAGAATAACTCTGATAATTTTAATGTTTCCGGTTATGAAAAAGAAATGCAGGAAATTGAAAAATACGCTGAAATGTCAGTTATACTGTGGCTGGATGCTGTTTCCACTTATCAGAGGAATGCATTGGTTAAAAACAGAATTCCATTTATTGTACCAAACTCGCAGATTTTTGTACCGGAATTAGGAATGAGCCTGAAGGAATTTTGTGCAGGTAAGAGAGAAAAAGTTGAAAAAATATCTGCTGCAACACAATTTTTGCTTTTATATTTTATTTACCAAAAGAAGCATGAAGAAAAGAGCCAGTCAGAGATAGCAGAATACCTTAATATGTCAGCCATGAATGTTAGTAGGGCTGTACAGGAGTTACAGGAACTTGGTTTATTGGAAAGCCGAAAGGAAGGAACAAGTAAGGTAATCAAATCTGTAGCAACAGGAAAGGAGCTTTACCAGCTTTCGAGTGAATATTTACAGTCACCGGTTCAGAAGAAAATTTATGTGAGTTTAAAACAGTTTGATATGTCTTTACCTTTAGCCGGGGAAACAGCATTGGCAAAGCAGAGTATGTTGAATTATCCAAAATGTACGGTTTATGCTATGGATAAGAAGCTGATAAAGGACATTCCGAAGGAAGCTATAGTGGAACCAAAGCTTATGACAGATAATGATTATGTGGAAATTGAATTATGGAAATATAATCCGTCAGTATATACATCTGATGAAATGGTAGATATCGTGTCATTGGTGCAAAGCCTTAAAGATGTGGAAGATGAACGAGTGGAAATGCAGATTGAAGAGATTATGGAGGAATACAAATGGTAATAGGATTGGAAGCTTTTAGAGAAGCATTTAAGGGGTATGAGGATTGCTATACAATTATCGGTGGTACGGCTTGTGATATTCTGATGAATAAAGCAAACCTTGATTTTAGGGCAACCAGAGATATTGATATGATTTTGTTGATTGAAAACAGATTTGAAGAGTTTGGGGAAGTATTATGGAAATTCATTAAGGATGGTGCATATAGATGTGGTTGGAAAAGTTCTGAGAAGCTGCATTTCTATCGCTTTACAGAGCCACAGAATCCGAATTATCCAATAATGATAGAACTGTTTTCAAAAGATCCGGGGTATCAGTTACATGAGAGTGATATGGTAATCACTCCATTACATATTTCAGACGAAGTATCTAGTCTTTCGGCAATTATG
>CAYYZV010000389.1:0-1560 GCA_964476275.1 uncultured Roseburia sp. | reverse complement strand
GCATTATTGCCAGATATTGGTAAAACAAGGGAAGAATGATTCTGCGCTACAGGGTTTAAAAGAGTTGCAAGTCTGTGCAGAATGTTTAGAAAATGATGACGAATACCTATGTGAGACGGTTCTATATTTGCTTAATAGTTTGGAACAAGGTTCTGAAATTGATATTAGAAACATATCGGAGGAATTTTGGGAGAAATTCGGAAGTGAATAATGGGAAAATAATAAGAAAATTTTACAGAGGGAGAAAAGAGTAATAGGAATGAATGAGAGAAGAAATTTATTGGAAGTATGGAATGAGACAGAGGAAGTTTTAAAAAAGGATATTTTGTGCAGACAGAGTATAGAGGATAGTAGAAAGGGAACTATTTTTTATCCTGAAGCGGATGTAATATATCCAAATATAGAAGAAAAAACAGGAACTAAAGTTCCGGAAAATGTAACTGTATCTGAGTTGGATACATTTACAGCAGCTTCAAGATTAAGTCAGAAGTATAATAAAAGAATAGCTGTTTTGAATTTTGCAAATGCATGCCATCCGGGTGGCGGAGTTATCATTGGGGCAAAAGCACAGGAAGAAGATTTGTGTCGGGTTAGTACATTATATCCGGTGCTTGCAACAAAAGAAAATATAATGAGATATTACGGAGAACACAGCAAAAATTTCACATCATATGGTACATCAGATATTCTTTATTCACCGGATATTTTTGTGTTTCGTTTTAATGATGATGAATATACATTTAGAACACCAGATGAATTTTTTAATGTAGATGTAATCACATGTGCAGCACCGCAGTTTAAAATGCCACTTGCAGATGGTATGTTAGTTAATGATAAGAAAAAACAACGATTATATCAGGCACATTTAGAGAGGGGAAAGAGAATTATTGAAAGTGCGGTAGCCAATAATGCCAAGATTCTCGTATTAGGTGCATTTGGTTGTGGAGCATTTCATAATGATCCGTATATTGTATCTGAGGCGTATAGAACATTAATGATTTCCTATGCACACTATTTTGATGCCGTAGAATTTGCTGTTTATTGTGCGGATAAAGAAAAACGGAATTATTGCATTTTTGAGGAAGTATTATCAAGATAGATGTATAGTTTGTTATAGCGGAAAAAAGAGATGAATACAAAAATTCATCTCTTTTTTTGTTAAAAAATAGAGATAGACAGATTTTGTCAGTATGGCTTGCTACAATAGAGGTAGATAAATGGTAACGATGGGGTACTGAATAATTATGACAAACTTTATGTTGAGGAGCAAATCTTATGCTGATAGAAGAACGATTGTTAAATAAGAAATTGGCAGAAATAGAAATTGAAAAATGGACGAGAAAAGTAATAAAGGGAATAGTGTATGTAGATGAAAAGAGGGATGAGACGGCTTTTTTTGTTCAAATTGGGATGATAAAAGCTATTACAGAGGTTTATAAGGTTAAAGATGCTGTTATTATTGAGATATTTGATGAATTTTACACAGTATTTGAATGCATAAAATTACTTTTGCTGCTAATGGATAATATTTCAAATTTAAATATTCGTCAAATGATATTA
>CAYYZV010000388.1:0-1590 GCA_964476275.1 uncultured Roseburia sp. | reverse complement strand
GAGAAAAGCTTTATGAAGAGAAGCTGATGGAAGAAGAGGGGCTTAAGATGACACCGAATAAGCTGATTCATATCGGTAGTCCAATTCCGTTTGACATGGAACAGTTTCTTGGTCAGTTAGGAGAATTAATGGATGCAAGCTATAGTAACCGGGCTGACATTCGTAAGCTGGTCGAGGAAATTGTACCAACCTATCATCCGAACGGATTAAATTAATTTTTGGAGGTAAGAAATATGCCTGAAGATATAAGAAATAAAAGAAAAAATCATGCAAAGTACGTTGCTATACGAGCTCTTTTGATTTTGTTTGACATCATAGCGGTCAATGCTGCTTATTATCTTGCGATACTGATTCGTTTCTATGTGGCAAATGAATTTCATAAGGTTGCAGGGCAGTATATGAATGCTTTCTTTCAGTTTGCGCCATATTATACGATTAGCTGTATTATCGTATTTTTCGGCTTTCGGCTTTACAGCGGTATGTGGAAATATGCCGGAATCAATGATTTGAATCGTATTCTGACAGCGAATCTGGTGACTGCAGTAATACAGGTGGCAGGTTCGTGGCTTTTCGTTCGCAGAATGCCGATTTCTTATTATTGCATTGGTGCTGTGATTCAATTCTGTTTGATAGCAGTAAGCCGTTTTTCTTATAGAGTACTGATAATCGAAAGTAAAAAACTGTCAAACGGAAAAAATGGAGCAGCTCTCCGTGCCATGATCGTAGGTTCCGGGGAAACGAGTCGTATGGTTTTAAAACAGCTTGAACGTGAAAACTTAGCACATCCGGTATGTGTTTTAAATTATAAAGACAATGGAATTGCCGGAATGTTAAATGGTGTACCAGTGGTTAGTGGTCTTGATAACTTACAGCATGCATTAAAAAAATATCGCGTGAACTTCGTAATTATTGCGGATACGCTTATGACCGCAGAGGTTAGAGACCGGATTAAAGAACAGTGTAAAGCGGAAGAGATAGAAGTACAGGATTTTTCAGGTTATTTCCAAAATCAAGGTGGAAATATTACGCTGAAAAAGCTTGCAGAGTATACATCGGGAGCAGTTGAAATTGTGATTGACGGAAACAGCCAGACTTTTACAGATGGAGAACAGGCACTTATGAATGTAATCGGAAACTATGCAGTGAAGTCTGTTTCGGCAAAAGGTGATAGGCTTGTGATTGAGCTGCAGAAAAATACAGTCGTGCTGAATGACGTGAACGAAACTTGGGTACAGAAACAGGAACAGGAGACTGGGGAGAAGATTAGTTTCTTTTAAAGTTGTAAGAGCAGAGGAAGAGGATATGGAATTATGTATAACAAGGGAAAAGAAGTAAAACCTTTTGAGTCAAAAGTATGGCTGGCATCCCCAACGATGCACGGGGATGAAATGAGATACGTAACAGAAGCTTACGAAACAAACTGGATGTCAACCGTAGGTGCGAATATTAATGAAGTGGAAAAAATTGCTGCGCAGAAAGCAGAAGTAAAATATGCCGTAGCACTATCAAGCTGTACCGCAGCACTTCATCTTTGCGTCAAGCTTGCCGGAGAAAAACTCTATGGAAAACCGGCAATCGGACACGGTGCAG
>CAYYZV010000387.1:0-1599 GCA_964476275.1 uncultured Roseburia sp. | reverse complement strand
GTTTCTTATGTTTCAATACACTCTAACAAAAATAAAATTCTGGTCTAAATAACACATTTATGCATTCACTGCATCTACAAATCTAAGGAATGCTGCTCTTCCTTCTTCTGTGCACTTATACACACCAGCGTCCAATAATACTTCATTAAATACCAGACCGATTTCCTTCCGGATAATTTCATGAATATTTTCTGCATTTACTGTATCATATTTCGGTAAGAACTCAGCTACCCAGTCAGCATGCTTTTCTAACATTTCATTCTGACGGAGATCCTCACCTGCTAAAATTGCTTTCTCTAATGCTGCAATTTCATCTTTTAATCTTGCCGGAAGAACTGCCAATCCCATAACCTCAATCAAGCCAATATTTTCCTTCTTGATGTTGTGTAATTTCTTATGTGGATGGTATACACCGAGTGGATGTTCTTCTGTTGTAATATTGTTACGAAGAACCAAATCCAATTCGAAATCATCGCCCCTTCTTCTTGCAATTGGTGTAATTGTATTATGCGGCTCTGCATCTGTCTCTGCAAAAATAAATGCAGCTTCATCTGTATAGCCTCTCCACGCAAGTAAAATCTTATCCGCAAGCTCGATTACGCGTTCCTTCTTTTCTGCACGTAAACGGATAACGGACATTGGCCATTTTACAATACCTGCATTTACATCAGCAAAGCCTTCAAAAGAAATTTCTTTCTCAACAGGAGCTTTTGCCATAGCAAATTCATAATTACCACCCTGGAAGTGGTCGTGGCTTAAAATAGAACCACCTACGATTGGTAAATCAGCATTGGAACCCACAAAATAATGAGGGAACTGATCTACAAAATCTAACAACTTGCCAAATGTAGCACGCTCAATTTTCATTGGTGTATGCTGTGCATTAAACACGATACAATGCTCATTATAATATACATATGGAGAATACTGGAAAAACCAGTCACTATTATTAATTGTTAAAGGAATGATTCTGTGGTTCTGTCTTGCCGGATGATTTACACGTCCTGCATAGCCTTCATTTTCCTGACAAAGCAGACATTTTGGATAACCGCTCTGTTTTGCAAGCTTTGCTGCTGCAATTGCTTTTGGATCTTTCTCTGGCTTTGAAAGATTTACTGTAATATCCAATGTGCCGTATTCTGTATCAGCAGTCCATTTTAAATCCTTTTTAATACGATATCTGCGAATATAATCACTGTTGCAGCTTAACTGATAATAGTAATCTGTAGAAGCCTTAGAACCTTCTTTTTCTAAAAGCTCTTTGAATTTTCCTCTCACTTCACTTGGACGAGGCATTAACATACTCATAATCTTTGTATCAAACAAATCACGATATGTAATGGTATCATCTGCCATCAAACCATTTGCTGCTGCATAATCCAGCATCTCTTTTAAAATACCTTCCAACGCTGCAACAGCAGATTCTTTTGTCATCGGCTCGCGTTTTGCATAAGCTGCGATTACTTCATCTTCCATTTCATCCAAAGCAAAAAGCTCTAATAAACGGTTAATTGTAAATACTTTATCTTCCGGTGCTACAAGTCCTGTTACTAAACCATATTCCACTAATTCTAAAATTTTTTCCTGAATCATGATATT
>CAYYZV010000386.1:0-1599 GCA_964476275.1 uncultured Roseburia sp. | reverse complement strand
TTACTTTTTCTTCTTCAGTTTGTCAGCCAAAAGAATACCAGCAGCAACTGCATGTTTGATAACCATATATAAAATCCATGTGACTATCAATAAAGCACCAATACCGTTCATACGATCACACTCCTTTGCCAAATTCTTATATACTATTACTTTGTTATAATTAGCCTATAAAATGATGGTCTGCTTGGTAAGCATTTATCAGGATGATTCCAAATATCAGCATTATCTAACTCGTAAATATCCCGAACTGTCATTCCATCAATTCTAAGTGTACGTTTATGAATTACCGGGCTATCCTCGTATTCGTAATAATCCCCCAGCCATACATGCCACAACTCTATTACTTCCGTTTTCTCTAAAGCCTCTTTTATATATTCTAAAATCCGCTCAGCCCGACCATTCGTATAATCCCATTCTAGATACACACCATATTTCTTATTGGTATAATCCGATACATCAGGAAACGAAAAGAGAAAATAATTATCATCCATTCCTCCGTCATATATCGTGCCGGTATCAATATTTATCTCAATCGGATATTTCTGCTCTGGCACAGCTTCCCGCAGCGGATAATCAGATGCTATAAATGTACAAACACTCATTTCTATACTTCCTTTATGTAAATCTCTGTTCCATAATGACAACTCTGGAAATTGTATTCATCTAGGAATATACTAAAAAATGGAGTCATTTTGTTATAAATTTCAATATCAGTCGGCTTAGGCATACTAAGAAGCATGTCTGAAAATTCTTTCGTCACATTTCCTGTAACTATCTTTCCATATTTCCAATCACTTTCCTTTATTGTTCCATACTTCAATGCCACTTCAATCCATTCTTCCTCTTCATTCCAGCAATGAATTTCAAATATCTTCGCTGACTTTAATGCTGCTGTAATCAGTTCCAACCATTTTGAATTATCTTTCTCCGTCCTATCAAGATATACAGAATGCATCTCTGTTTCACAAGGAGATACTTCATTTGTTTTCAAATTAAATATCTGGTCTTCCAATACTTTTTCTAATTCCTTCAATAATTCCATTATTTCTTCCCCTTTATCTAAAATAGACTGTCGGATCGGCTGCAAACCATACTCTTACATCATCTTTTCCCACATAATCCGTTGCCCATGCAATCCCAAATGCGACTTTCTCTACCTTACCGTTAATATGATACTCCATACCATTCTTCACACGTTTTGCTTCAAATTCCGGATTCTCATCTTCTACACCAATAGCAAGCATAACTGAACCATCGCAGAACTCTCTGCACAAGTAACGTTCTCCAGAACTGCCACTCACATCAACACTTTCATTCTCCAATTCCAAAACACAGCGAATAGAACAATAATTTTTAACCGGAATATGTATTCTGTAGCAGCCTGCCAGTGGCTTATCTTTTACAGGTGGCTTTATATATTCAAACCACTTTGCCTCATATTCAATTTCAGTACCATCAGCAAATACCTTAATATTTCCAAATGGAGTACTCAGCATAAATCTTCCTCCTCAGTTTTAAACCAACCTACTTATCGTTCTTCTCCAACTTTGAAAGAATTGCACCTGTACAAATTACCATTTCAAATGCAAGGAAAAATGC
>CAYYZV010000385.1:0-1603 GCA_964476275.1 uncultured Roseburia sp. | reverse complement strand
TCTTTTCCATAAATTATCCTCTCCTCTTTATCCCTTCTTATTTATAAATAATGTATGTGCACACATCTGCGATTAAAGATGTGTTCTCTTCATCATATATCGATACTGTATCCTTAGCCGTTACTGTTACATTTTCATTTGATACATAACAAATATTACCGCCGACTTTGACATTTGTATTCGCCTTAATGATAACCACTGACAAACCATCTTCTGCCAAAATATCACTTCTGGTCGCACTGCCTATCACTTCACCTTTTTCCACTTTTGAAAAATCCACGTCAAAAAGATATCCGTCTCCCACTGCCTCAGCAATTGTTCCCTGATATAAAGTGATTTCATTAAACGCACTATAATCTGCTACAGACTTATACTCCATTTCAAGTCTTGCCACGTCTTCCTCTAATGTAAATTCTGTAAGAGCTACAGCGTCTTCCTCATGGGACATATTATAAGTATCAATTGCTTCCTGCGCAAAGGCTTTAAAATCTGCTTCACTATAATAAGACTTGTCAAATGCCTCTACATCCAAGGTCTGTACTTTCCCCTTTTTTTGAACATACACAATACTTTCCTCTGTTGTCGTAAGCGTTCCACATCCTGTCAAAAAACTTCCTGCCATGAATACAGTAAGTATTGCACACCCGATTCTTTTCATTCGCAGCACTCCTATCTGAATACATTAGTTAATCTTTGATATTATACCTTTTTCCGCCCAGAATTTCAATAAGCAATTATAACTATTCAGTACCTTCATAGTTATAAATCTATTTCTTCTAAAATCTTTAAAGACTTAAAAGTATGATTCACATACAGCTTCATATACTGCGCCAGCATCTTTTGCAATTCCTTTAATACCTGCTCTGAAACCGCAAAACTATACAGCTTTGAAATCTCAGATGCAATAATATACTGCATTGTATAAACTGTAGATTCTGTCAGCTTCCACGCATCTTCCGCTGTCTTACGGCATTCTCCGCATAAAATACCGCTCCGTTTTGCAGAAAAATAAAAAAGCTCTTCCTTTTTTCCACAAGAAAGACACCCAAATACATTGGGTGCTTCTCCATTTACTGTCAAAGCTTTTAATTCAAATATCGATCTTACCAGCCGGTTATCGTAACGGTCGCTTTCCAAAGCCCGAAATGTCTGATACAAAAGTTTCAGCATTTCCTTTTCATCGTTATTTTCCTGACAGTAATAATCTGCAAACTCTAAAAAATAAAACCCATAGTAAGCCGCCTGCGGATCAAAAGACAATGCCCTAAAATAATTCGATATCGATGCCTTGGCAACTGTATATGTAGAACGTCCCTCAAAAAGCTCAAACTCACCAAAGGAAAAGGGATTTGCGGCCGCCAGAAGCTGACTGTTCGGCCGGCGCGCTCCACGCGCAAAAGCTGTAATCTTCCCTCTTTCTTTGGTCAGTAACGTTATTCTTTTATCGTACTCTCCCATCGGCATGGTATTGATAACCAGCCCTGTCACTATTAGGTTTGTTCCCATCCGGTTTTACTTCCTGCTTTTCTCGTTCTTCACAAAATTTTAAATAATCCTCCACCTTGCCGGTGGCTGTAAAGTGCTTCCAGGTTTCCTCCATTGT
>CAYYZV010000384.1:0-1612 GCA_964476275.1 uncultured Roseburia sp. | reverse complement strand
GTATGAAAGAACGTAAGAAATACGGTCTCAAAGCAGCTCGTCGTGCACCACAGTTCTCAAAGAGATAATTATCAAAAAGAGAATACAAATATGTGTATACAAGCCTCAGAAACATTGTGTTTCTGGGGTTTTATCTGTTTAAAGTTTTCATTTATTAGGAACAACCGTTATTCTTTAGGTAAATTAGGAAAGGATATTGTACTATGGCAAGACAGACAAAAGGGTATTGCAAATATTGTGGAAAAGAATATACAAAGAGTGGAATGCTTCGACATTTAGCGGCATGTAAAAAGCGAAAAGTCAGATTAGATGAAGAAGCTGGCAAAACAAAATGTGGTTATTTTCAGGTAGTTATTTCTGGAAAATATAATAGGGCTTACTGGTTAATTATCGAAATAAGTGAGAATACTACATTAAAGGAACTGGATAAATTTATTCGTGATATTTGGGTGGAATGTTGTGGACATCTTAGTTCGTTTGAGATAAACGGAGTGCAGTATGAAAGCTGTCCGATGAATGCCCCATTCTGGGGACCATCAGCCAAAGGTATGAACTGTAAAGTGAAAGATGTATTTGTGGTTGGAGAATCAATAACATATGAATATGATTTTGGTTCAACAACAGAGCTGATATTGAATATACATAGTTATCGTGCTGGAGGAAGAAAAAAAGAAAAGATAATAATCTTATCTCGTAATAATCCGTTAGAAATTGTTTGCAGTCAATGTGAGAAAAACAAAGCAAAATGGGTTAATCCACAGGGAGTTTATGATGGTATTCCATTTTGGTGTGACGAATGCCTGCGTGGAGAAGATTATGATGGTGAGGATGATGAATTTGACGAATACTTTGAGCCGGAATTTTTTTTGCCAATATGTAATTCCCCAAGAATGGGTGTTTGTGGATATGAGGGAAGTGATATTTATCCAGAGCAATTTGAACCGGATGAGAGCTAAATATTGATGGAAATGCCTGAATAAAAGAATGAAAGTTTTCTTAAATAAAAACCCGCAGGAATCAAGTGTTTTACTACTTGTTTATCCTACGGGTTTCTTAATTAATTATTATTTTGCCTGTTCAAGAGCAAGTGTTACAGTTGTAATGTCACAAACTTCTGCTGGTCCGTAGTACTGGATAGCACCCGGATATACGAAGCATGTATCAACTGCCCATTCATCACGGTGAGCTTCGAAGTATTTGAAAGGAGCACCTTCAAGTTCAACGAGAGCTTTCTTGATAACTGGCTTGTCTTCGCCATGTCTTCTTTCGATGTTCATCATCTTTGTGATTGGCATACCGCCTGCAACCCATTCGTTAGCCGGCTTGGAAAGGTTAGAAATCTTTGATAAGTAACCTGTGTAGCCATACTGGATAAGCATAAATGCATTGTATCCTAATGAGTAGCAGTAGTCTGAGTCAAAGTTAGATGGGAATGCACATCTTCCTTCATATCCTAAGAAGTGGTGAAGCGCACCAAACTTACCTGTATATGTACCAGCTGCTTTTCTGGCTGCTAACTTATCAGCAACAAGAGCAGAGAATAATTTTTCTGACTCGATTAAAGAAACCTGTACGTTTCCGTGTGGATCTCTTTCTAAGAATAACTGCTGCT
>CAYYZV010000383.1:0-1620 GCA_964476275.1 uncultured Roseburia sp. | reverse complement strand
CATGAGAGTGCAGAATGTATTTTTTTTGAATGTGTGCATAAAATATTCCCAACTTTATTCCCAATGTGATATAATATCTTCATTGGGAATAAAATTTTGGAAAAGGATGAGGATATATGAATATTGAAAAATTGGTATTAGACTTATGTGCATATGATGATGAACAGGAATGGTTCGAGTTTAAAGAAAATTGGTTTCAGCCGGAAGTATTGGGTGAATACGTATCGGCATTATCAAATGCAGCTGCATTTCATTATAAGCCTCAAGCGTATTTTGTGTGGGGTGTAAATAATGAAACGCACGAGATTGTAGGAACGACATTTAATCAGTATTGCGACCATAATAAAGAACCATATCAAAATTTCCTGGCGAGAAATCTTGCTCCGAGTGTCAATTTTTTGTTTGAGGAAACAACCATAGGTGATAAAAGAGTTGTTGTTTTAGTGATTCCTGCGGCAGAAGAAATTCCAACGTCATTTAGAGATAAGAGGTATATTCGTATTGGCTCTTCTAAAGCAAACTTGAAGGATTACCCGAAAAGGGAAATTCAGTTGTTTAAGATTTTGGATGGAAGAGTGGAGACGATTGAGACGTTGCCCGCAAAATATCAGGAGCTGACATTTTCTAAATTATTTGGATATTATGGTTCAAAAGGAATTGTATTAAGTGAAAGAACCTTTGAGAAAAATCTCGGGTTAAGAAATAAAGATGGGGAGTATAATCTGTTGGCACAGTTGCTTTCAGATAATTCTCATTATCCATTAAGAGTATCTATTTTTGAAGGAGAAACGAAAGGTTCCAATTTGTTTTCCGTAAGAGAGTTTGGTAATAACTGTCTGCTTTATACTTTAGATGAAGTTTTAAGATATGCAGATGTATTGAATTTAATTCAGACAGATGAGAGCGAGCGTGTAGTGGAACGTCCGGAAACCCCGCTGTTTGATAACAAAGCCTTTAGAGAAGCAATTATAAATGCTATTTTGCATAATTTATGGATTAGCGGAAATGAACCAATGATTTCTGTATTCTCAAACAGAATAGAAATCTTATCAAGAGGAACACTGGCACCGGCACAGACTATGGAAGGTTTTTTCTTGGGGGAATCAATCCCGGTAAACGAAAAGTTGTCAGAAATCTTTTTGCAGCTGCATATTAGTGAGAAATCCGGTCGTGGTGTGCCTAAAATTATTGAAACATACGGAAAAGAAGCGTTTACGTTTAGAGAAAATTCAATCGTTGTAACAATTCCCCTTCAGAAGATTAAAAAGGTTGGGAAAAAGGTTGGGGATAATATTGGGAATAAAAAGGAATTAAATATCAGAAGACAAAGAATCATAACAGAAATGAGAGATAATCCTAATATCACTACCAGTGAATTACATCGAATTTTGGGGATTAGTGAAACAGCAGTAGAAAATAATCTTTTATTTTTGAAGGAGAATGGATATATTAAAAGAATTGGTTCTAAAAAGACAGGATATTGGAAAGTGCTTGAATGATGAAAAACAAGGAGGATTAGCATGAGATTAAGAGATGGATTTATTACCCATGAGAGTGCAGGAGAGCATATCACGGTAACAGCCGGAAATACTGCATTTAACGGAATGGTGCGAAGCAATA
>CAYYZV010000382.1:0-1626 GCA_964476275.1 uncultured Roseburia sp. | reverse complement strand
AAGCGTCCCAATCGCTCCATTTTTTATTATCCATAAAAAATGCATGTGCATGGTCATCACAAAATTCAAATGCATCGATAATTGCTGCGTGTAATTCCCATAAAGTACTGCCACAGGAAATTTGTATGTGCCGGTAGCAGCCTTTTCCTAAAGAAACACTGATGATATAAGAGTGAGCAGCCGGTGCAGTTTCTCTCAAAATTTCTATATTCATAGAATTTGACGAGGTATCGAATAATTCGTGCATTCCGTCTGCAAATTCCGGATTTGCCATTAGCATTTCAAATTCCTGCCGTAGTTCGGGTGGCAGCAGGTTCAGTTCTTCTTCGTCCATTTCCATAAGCATATGTAATGCTTCTAATAATTCTTCTGGCTCAGGTTCGATATTTCCACTGAAAGAGTCCCAAAATTCATACAGAGCTTCTTCTAATGCAGGTAAATCTTCTTTAAGTGTAAGTTTAATATGCAGACGTTCACAAAAAGCTTTTATAAATACGTAAGTGCGCTCATCCGGCACCTTTATTTGTGAAGGACAGAAATGTTCTTCTAAAAGAGCATTTATAAATGAATTTAAAAGTTTTTCCGCATTTTCTTCATAATTAGAAACCGGCATCACTGGAAGGAGAGAATGTTTTGCGGTATTAAGTCCCAGTAAAACCACTGGAAAGACAGGAATTTCTTCCGGCGAATCCTGAACCGGATGAGGGAATCGGATAATTCCACATTCCAATATGCCTTTCTTTTTTTGCTTTTTTAATTTTTGGACAATAATATCATTGTCCGGTTTTGGCTCTGGATGAATGACAGGCATGATTGGAGGAAGGCCGATTTTCCTGAGCTCATAGTTACCATTCTGCTGTTCGAGGAGTGGTATTTCGGTTAATTTTTCATTTAATTTTGACAGGCCAAGCATGCCAGGCATTTTTTTATCTAAAAATTCTGACATGGCAATAGCGGCAGACAATGCTTCGCAGAGAACCTTTTGTTCCACTTCTGTCTGTAAATGCCACGGCATACAGTTTGGCTGATATTTTACAAAATGCGGATATGGGTTTTTACCGGACAATTTGATTTTATTTGCACGGGCATAGGTCTTTACTTCTTCACGTTCTTCATCTGATAAATCGTCTTTTCCCTCGAAAATACATTGCAGGCAATTTTGTTGTAAAATATGTTCATGAAATTGATATTCCGGAAGAGTGGAGGTATCTGCCGTTGCTATTGAGTACAGGCTCTGAAATGCCTCGTTTCCGATATACATTGCAAGTGCGCAATGGCTTTTGCCGTGTCCCATAATACTGATATATCCAATCCTGCCATCAGATAATTTTACAGCGAATATTTCCCTGTCCCATAAAATGGTCCACAATTTTGTTTTTTTGTATTTGAATGCAAGTTCATATAATTGTTCTGAAATCATTAATTTTCCCCCTGAAAATATTTTCAATAACAGTGTTTTACTGCATTATTTTTTATATCATATCAAATATAAAAATAGTTTACAAATCAATTTTATAGTGTTACAATAAAAATCAACAGACAGGGGTGCCCATTCGGGCTGAGATCGAAGTAGTCGAGTCCCTTATTACCTGATCCGGATAATGCCGGCGTAGGGAGTCGATGAAT
>CAYYZV010000381.1:0-1629 GCA_964476275.1 uncultured Roseburia sp. | reverse complement strand
CAGAGTGTAAAAAATTATATCGTTCCGGGTGGAAGAATTTACGAACAGCGCGAATACATTTATAAAGCATTAAATGATATTCCTGGTATTTCGGCAGTAAAACCGAAAGCTGCTTTTTACATCTTCCCAAAAATTGATACCAAGAAATTCAACATTCAGGATGACGAAAAGTTTGCCTTAGACTTATTAAGAGATAAAAAGATTCTGCTTATCAACGGACGCGGCTTTAACTGGGCAGAACCAGACCATTTCAGAGTGGTATATCTGCCGCGCGTAGAAGTCTTAGAAGATGCTATGGGCAAATTAAAAGATTTCTTATCCTACTACAGACAAAGGTAATCCTTACCTAATTATAAAATCAGCCAGAACTTGAAAGTTCTGGCTGGTTTCTGTTTTTATGCCTTTTTATCAAATTTCGACTTATTCTCATCATATGGCATATTAATATAGGTCTCTTTTCCATTATGCGGGAATAGCATTTCCATATACAAATTTCCCAACAAATTTTTTACTTTATCCGCATCGATATCTTTCACCGGAAGTTCTTTCTTTTCCAGACACTTGATATTAGCTAAAATTTGCTCAATATTCTGCTGGTTAAAGCTTTCCGGTTTCTGTCCATGTACCTGTACTGCTGTCCGTTCCATTTTTTGAGATTCTGCCACAGCAGGTTCCATGATAGGTTTTGTTTCGGGAATGTTATAGACTACATTTTGACATGTTTTCTCAAAACACTCCGGATCGTACTTCGCTAAATATCTTAAATCATTCATCACTAACGGACGCTTATTGTGTATCTTAAGATAGATATTGACAAGATGTGTATCTCTTTCCATAAACAACCCTCCTATCAAAGCTTAATTATTTCTATGGCACTCTTTTATTATCTTAATTATACACTGCTATCGCGCCTCTTTCAATTTCGTTTCTAAAACAATTTTTTCCCCTTCAGTGCTTTTATGATAAATTTGATACTCTCTTGTTATATATTCCATCTTGCAACTCTCTCCTTCCTGTTTTTCTATTACTTCAATATGTACTGACTCAATCGTATAGTCATAAACTTTGGGAGCTCTCAAGTTTAATTTTTCCAAACCTACTCCTCCCGCCACACATATTCAAAATCTTTAAACACAGGAACCGCGCCATATCTCCCCGCAAGATAATCTTTTGCTACTACAAATAACATGTTCTTCCACCGAGTCCAATTCATAAAGCCATTCGGAAAGAATTTCATTATCCTTTAAATTAACTGTGAATCCATATGCGAAGCAGCTATCATTTATTGTAAACTCATATTCAAATAATGTAGGCTTATCAGCATTCTGATTAAGTGCATCTATTTATGGGTGTACTCTACTTTCTTTCACACTATCAACCTCCCTATTCACTTATAACACATTTGAAATGTTAGTGTGGTCATTTTTTTGCAAAAAAAGACCACATAGTCCTGCTGCATATGCAGTCTATGTAGTCCTTTCACTTAATGTCTTTCAATATATTTCTCTTATCTTTGCAAACGTCTATTTTGTAAAAATTATCTGACGTTTACAGTGTCACGAATAACACTCTATTATTCAAAGTTTTCCTGTGCACCCGACATGCCAAACAATTTAAATCTACGCACCA
>CAYYZV010000380.1:0-1636 GCA_964476275.1 uncultured Roseburia sp. | reverse complement strand
ATTCTTTTCATTGATGAAATTCATCGTTTTAACAAAGGGCAGCAGGATTATCTTTTGCCATTTGTAGAGGATGGAACGGTAATTTTAATTGGAGCTACGACAGAGAATCCTTATTTTGAGGTAAATGGAGCTTTATTATCCCGCTCGATTATTTTTGAGTTAAAGAATCTTTCCATGGAAGACATAAAAACCCTGCTGCTTCGGGCAGTGACAGATGTGGAAAAGGGAATGGGTTCCTATCAGGCAGTCATAGAGGAAGATGCATTGGAATTTCTTGCAGATGTCTCAAATGGCGATGCAAGAGCTGCATTAACGGCGATTGAACTGGGAATCCTTACAACAGACCGAAGCGAAGACGGCAGGATACATATTACTTTGGATGTGGCGAGCGAATGTATTCAGAAGCGTGTCGTCCGCTATGATAAAACAGGGGATAATCATTATGATACCATTTCAGCTTTTATTAAAAGCATGAGAGGTTCCGATCCGGATGCGGCAGTGTATTATCTGGCTAGAATGCTTTACGCCGGAGAGGATATTAAGTTTATTGCAAGAAGAATCATGATTTGTGCATCAGAGGATGTTGGAAATGCGGACCCGATGGCATTAGTAGTTGCGACATCGGCGTCGATGGCTGTGGAGCGGATTGGCATGCCGGAGGCTCAGATTATTTTATCGCAGGCGGCAAGCTATGTGGCCTGTGCGCCAAAGAGCAATGCGGCAGTCTGTGCGATTTCAGATGCAATGGAGGCTGTAAAGAATACAAAGACAGCGCCTATTCCGGTACATTTGCAGGATGCTCATTATAAGAGCGCAGGAAAGCTTGGACATGGGGAAGGATATAAATATGCCCATGCTTACCCAAAGCATTACGTGAAGCAGCAGTACTTGCCGGATGGATTAACAGACAGAGTTTTTTATCAGCCATCGGATAACGGATATGAAAAACAGATAAAGGAACATTTCAAATGGCTGAAAGAAGGGGAATAAAGAAAGAATTTAGGAGGAAACAACAATGAAAGCTTATCAGGAAATGACAAGAGGAGAGCTTTTAGCAGAAAAAGCAGTTTTGGAGGCAGAATACAAGAAATATCAGGCAAAGGATTTGCATCTTGATATGTCCAGAGGCAAGCCATCACAGGAGCAGTTGGATTTGTCTATGAGAATGATGGATGTATTATCATCCGGAGCAGACTTGACCTGTGATGACGGTACAGACTGCCGTAACTACGGTGTATTAGATGGTATTCAGGAAGCAAAGGAATTATTAGGTGATATGATTGAGGTACATCCTGACAATATCATTATCTATGGTAACTCCAGCTTGAATGTAATGTATGACACAATTTCCCGTTCTATGACACATGGTGTTATGGGAAATACGCCATGGTGCAAATTAGATAAAGTAAAATTCTTATGTCCGGTACCTGGATATGACAGACATTTTGCAATTACAGAATACTTTGGTATTGAAATGATTAACGTACCAATGCTTTCTACAGGTCCTGATATGGATATGGTAGAAGAACTGGTTCGCAATGATGAAGCAATTAAGGGTATCTGGTGTGTTCCAAAATACTCAAATCCACAGGGTATTACTTACTCTGACGAGACAGTAAGACGTTTTGCAAGATTA
>CAYYZV010000379.1:0-1653 GCA_964476275.1 uncultured Roseburia sp. | reverse complement strand
AAGAAATCGTTCTTGCGTTGAAACAAAATCCACAGAAAGAGTTCCTTGAACAAACTCATCAGCATTTTTATTATAATATTCTATTGTCTTGTTCACGAGGACCTCCTTACAATTTTCTGAGTCTTTTGTATATCCGTTCTTATTTCCACAAAAACATCCATGCATTTCTATACAATATAATAACAATTTCTATTACTTTTGTCATTACTGTCATATATGGCACCATTTAAGCATTCCAAATTTGCCTCTTTTATTTCCACTCTTTCCAAACTTCCGGTTTATACCCCACAGTAGCCTGTTTTCCATTTCTCACAATTAGCGTTAACAACACCTTCTGATTTTTATATGCAAAATGGTGCTACCCTCTAAAAGGCAACACCATTTCTAACTTACAAACAAAAAATCTTTATAAATCACTTCTATTCCGCTACTTCTGTATCTTCCATCAAATCCTCATCAAAGAAAAATCCAGTAAAACTGCTGGTCTTTTCCCATTATCTTTGCTACTGCTGTGACCGGAATGTTTTTTCCTGAAAATCTAAGTACTGTATCCTTCATCCGCACTTCTCCTTTCAAATGTAATCTTGCAAATTTCCTGATAAAGATAATCGAATCCTGTATGCTTATAATGATGATTGGTAACATCTTCTTTTAAACTATGTCCCATCATCAGCTTTATGGCTCTTTCTCGCAAACCACAAATCTCTGCCTGTAAGCGATGAATAAAATACCGTATAGATATCCATCGCTTAGTGTTTTAATTGCATGCTAAACCGGCAACTGTGGATGTTCTTCCACGGTCACAGTCTCTACGTCTATTAAACCTGTACAGTGTTCTTTTTCTACTTCTTACCACTTGAGACCGAACCATACAAAACTGAGTTTTCATTCGTTTCAACTATTTATTTTTTACTCTTCTGTATTACCCTCATCTTATTTCCTAAATCGTTTAAATCACCTCTATAACTCTAAATGTTCTAGATTACAAACTATTTTTATTACTTCTTAGGATGAATTATATTTTATATGCTCAAGAAATTTTCTTACATATCTAATTCCAGACAAAAGGTTTCATTTTTT
This sequence comes from uncultured Roseburia sp., assembly GCA_964476275.1. Classification (GTDB taxonomy): domain Bacteria; phylum Bacillota; class Clostridia; order Lachnospirales; family Lachnospiraceae; genus Roseburia. The sequence goes on along the minus strand of CAYYZV010000379.1, from coordinate 573 downwards.
AAAGGTACAAAAAATTTATAGTCTTCTCTAAAGTGTCAAAAATGGAATTATATCTTATTATCCACTCTTATTACAACATGGCTATAACACTTCACTAAATATATTTGAACTTAGAAACCTCTTCACTTAATAATTCAGAAATACTTTTATTAGCATTCGCTTCTGTTTCAATTCCGCCTAAGGCTTCTACCAAATTTGCAGTATTCCGTGCTGCAACTGTAACGCCCTCTGCACTTTCATTTACTGCTGTCGCAATACCCTCGATACCATTTGACATATTCTTCATTGTATCTTCTAACTTACGAGTACTCATATAAAAGTGTTGTAATGTCTGATTAATATCATCTGCATCATCATGATACTGGGTTGCAACATCCACAAATTTATCATAATCAATTAATACTTGTTCATCAATAAACTGCAACATTTCATCTGCATTCTTAGAAAGTTCTTCTACTGCTTGTGTTACCATAGCACTGATAGATTGAATATTGTTAGCCGTCTCAGCAGAATTAGATGCAAGCTTTCCAATCTCATCTGCAACTACTGCGAATCCTCTTCCTGCTTCACCTG
>CAYYZV010000378.1:0-1655 GCA_964476275.1 uncultured Roseburia sp. | reverse complement strand
GTAGAACAGTAGGTTCTGGTCGTGTTGCTGCTATCATTGAATAATTTATAGCAAATACAGTAAAATCAAGGCTTCCGAGGATTTCCTCGGAAGCCTTTTTACACTATAAATTAAAGAATGTATAGTATCGTGGTTCTAAAATGGTTCTATTATTTATTTGAGAGATACAATTATGGACATGAAAGATGGAATGGTTAAGTTAATACAGAAATTAAATGAAGTAAGAGAAAGTATGCTTGGTTCGGATGTGATTGAATTAACTTCGAAGTTAGATGATGCAAATGAGTATATAAGCAAAATTGCTAAACTATCAAATCCTTGGGCTGATCAACAGACAGTCCTTCCATTAACCAGCGGAACTCCTGCCTGGTTAACTGTCTGACTTCAGATGAATTTCTCGGCCATTGAAACCGGCCATTGCTGTCGAGCCGTTTTGACAGGAGACAGAAACCATCTTTATCGAAGTATAAAGCTTTCAGGGTATTCTTTCTCTTTCCGCAGAAAAGGTAAACTTAGTAAAAAGTAGGTGATTTAATGTTGTTTTCTTTTAACCATTGATGGTCAGATTTTCCACTGGTCCGACATTTCTGTATGAGGTCATACCAGTAGCGATCCGACTCAGTTAAATTTTGAGGATAATCCATTTGAGTATGTCAACTCCGTTCCTGATATACTTTGAAGTAAAATGTTCCAGATCAGGGAATGTCGTTATAGCAAAATGCTTTGACTAAATATCAAATCCGAATATATATACTTCATGTGTTTAGATTATCTCATACGATCGTACAGAATTGAAACGGACAAGTTGAAAGGGCACAGAAAGCCATTGACACCAATCCGTCGAAACTCAAAAAAAGAATGCAAATGACTACAGGCGTTTCATTAACCAGCAGAACTGTACGGATGACGACGAAATTGCTGAAAACAAAATATACAGTATTGATACGGACAGAATTGCTGAAGAAGAACAGTACGATGGATTTTATGCTGTCTGCACAAATCTCGCTGATGACGCTCCTGCTGTTGTGCGAATTAATCACCGACGATGGGAGAACGAAGAATGTTTTCGTATCATGAAAACTGAATTCAAAGCAAGACCCGTATACCTTCAACCTGCGGATCGTATCAAGGCACATTTTATGACCTGTTTTATAGCATTAATCCTATACCGGTTTTTAGAAAAAAACTGGAAGAAAAATATACCTGTTCACAGATAATCGGAACTTTGGAAGAAATGAATTTTTATCAGGCTGCTTCCGAAGGATATATACCAACCTATACACGCACCGATTTAACCGATGCTCTGCATGAAGTATTTGGTTTCAGAACTGACTATGAAATAATAAGCAATGTTCAAATGAAAAAAATTTTCAAACTTACAAAAAAATAGAAAAAGGTACGCAAAAATTTACACTTATAAAAAGTCCAGAAATCCCCATTTTATCGGGAAAACTGGACTTTTTTTACCTTTCAAGTGTCAAAGATGGGAGAATGACAGCATAATTTAATACCAGTCCGTTGCAGGAAAGCATAATACCGACAGCCTGATGTCCGTAATCCTGTTTTTTTTTCCTTTATAACCGGTAAAAAGGGAAGCTAAAACAATTGCCATAATATGTTTCATTGTGGTCATAGAGAAAAACTGGTATAAATGA
>CAYYZV010000377.1:0-1657 GCA_964476275.1 uncultured Roseburia sp. | reverse complement strand
AACTGCTATGAAGGAAAGGGCATTGGTATCAGTAATACACCACAGGCTTGTGGAAAAGAGCTGACAGAATATTACTGCAGTGTGGATAACGATGTATTAATATCCGTAGGCGGTGGTGAGCTGATGTGTGAAACGATAAATCATGTGGATTTCGAAGCGATTAAGGAAGCAGAACCGAAATGGTTTATGGGATATTCAGATAATACAAATATGACATTTTTATTGACAACGCTTTGTGATACGGCAGCGATTTATGGTCCGTGTGCACAGACCTTTGGCATGGAACCATGGGATCAGAGTTTGCAGGATACGTATGATTTGCTGTGTGGGAAAAAGAATCAGATTTTTGGCTATGAGCTTTGGGAAAAGGAGTCTTTAAAGGATAAAGAGCATCCGCTTGTACCATATCATTTGACAGAGGAGAGAAATATTCGTGGATTTATACCAAAAGCCGATGGAAACGATACCTGTAAAGAAATGGTAAATTTTTGGGGAAAGGAAAATCCGGAAACAGAAGTGCAGTTTGAAGGACGCTTAATTGGCGGCTGTATGGACTGTCTGGTAAATCTTTTGGGAACGAAATATGACGATGTAAAAGGATTTAATGAGCGTTATAAAGAGGATGGTATTATCTGGTTTATCGAAAGCTGTGAATTGAATGTAATGGCAATTCGAAGAGCCGTTTGGCAGATGAAAAACGCGGGCTGGTTTGAACATGTAAAGGGATTTTTGATTGGCAGACCGCTGGTGTACGGGCAGGATTTTATGGGACTGAATCAGTATCATGCAGTCGTAGATTTATTGAAAGAATATAAGGTTCCAATTCTTATGGATTTGGATATCGGACATCTGGCACCAATGATGCCGATGGTATCGGGAGCTTATGCGAAAGTAGATGCAAAGGGAAATGAGATTACGATTACGTATGACTTTAAATAGAAAAAATTTCTTGTGAGGATATGGCAGTAATCATAAAAAGCCGCAGGCAAAGTTCGATAAGAACTGTCAAATGACTTGCCTGCGGCTTTATGTGTACTTAAAAAAGTTTACCGAGTTGCGTTTATATTTTTTCCGGTCTGAGTTAATTCGGTGTAAATTAAATCTGCAGCTTTTGTATTAATACGTTTTGCATAGTTGGAAGTTTTTGTAGTGAAATCTGCATCTTTGCCAAAAAGTTTTTTGATGTCGGAGACATCTGCGGATTTCAAAAGGTTATCGTTCTTTTCTAAGGTGCCGTCAGACTTTACAGTAACACCGATATCCTCTAATTCGTCAGCATATTCTTTCGCAAGATTTTTTAATTGCTTGGCATAACGGTTTAAAGAATAGTCACTTGAATTCCTAGAGGAATCCAGTGCATTATTATAGGTTTCTAAAAAAGCAGAAACACTGGAATAAATATTAGCACCATCATTCGTGTCGTCCTCCATATTGAAATTACGCAATTTGCGCACGGCAGTACGCAGAGCTTCAGCATCTGCTTTTGAAAGATTTCCGTTTGAGATTTCTTTTCTTTTGCTGGCAGTGGCTGCATCTCTGTTTGATTTATAAAAACTGCGAAGATAGTAGGAGTCTGATAAACTTACTGCGGTATTTGCGGTAGCTGCCATAATAATCCCCTTTCGTTGAATAGTTATATCATATTTTTCGGCATAAT
>CAYYZV010000376.1:0-1662 GCA_964476275.1 uncultured Roseburia sp. | reverse complement strand
AAAAACATATGGATAAAGACAAGAATTCTTATTAATGAATGCTACTCGATCATAAGAAAAAATAAGAATACGGTTTCATACGACGAATATATGCATGTGGATATGCCGGATCCGTCTGCGGAATATTCTGAAGTATACATGGAAATACAAGCTTTGGAAGAAAAATATCGTGTTCCCTTTGTTTTACATTATGTAGAAGGATTTTCTTTAAAGGAAATATCCATAATGCTGGGAAGCTCTGAAGCAAGTATTAAAATGCGTTTGATGAGAGGCAGAAATATTTTGAAGAAACAGCTAAGTACTCTGTAGAAGGGAGCAGATTATGCCAAAAAACAAATGGGAAAAAGAGATGCCGGAAATTCCGGAAATTGTACACAACGCAGTTATTAGCACATTAGGAGTGATTAAAACAAAGGACAACATTGTAAAGAAAGGAACTGGAGATATGAGAAACGAGAAAAAAACATCTAAAAATCATGCAGTTAAAAAAATAATCAGACCACTGGCAACAGCCGCTGCTTGTGCGGCTTTATTGGTAACGGCCGTAACATATAGTCTGCAAATGAATGGTAATGCTCCAAACGGAAATCAGATAACAGAAGAAGAATCCGCTTTTTCAAATCTTGCAGAAGTGCTTCCGAATTTTTCCATTACTGCATATGCAGCAGAGCTTGATATCGTAGAGGCAGGCGGGGACAACATTGTTTTTGTGGATACCGGTATAGGAGAAGGTGGATACACCGGAATGCTATTCCACATCCATGGAGAGAATATATCAGCTGTCAAGCTCTCTTTGGATAAAGGAGAGCTGTATTCTGCAACTATCGAAAATACAACGGAAGATGTGATGGCTAACTGGCTTGCCCAAGGAAGTCCCGCTGAAGATAATGACCCTGATACACATACCATTATAAGGCTGTCCTCACAAGCATCAGAAGAAGAAAATGTGAATCCGAAGAATGTTCAGCTGTATCATTGTGCAAAAAGAAGTACAGAGATTGACGACAACTATAACAATGAAACGTATTATGGCTTTTATATCCCTGAACATATGGTTTCTTCCGTAGATAGGGAGAGCGATCTTGCATCAGCCTACCATAATGTACTGGAAGTATTTGAAGGAGCCAAGCTGAAAGTTACAGTTACTTACAATAATGGTGCCTCATCAGAAAAAACATATAACTTATCTGTGGAAAAGCTTATGCAGGATGAAAGCGGGGTAATAACACAGGAGATATGGAGTGAAGATAACGAAGGAGCCTTTGTGTATGGGATTCTTGCGAAAGAAGAAAACAAATAATATATAAAATGGAAAAGTTCATAAATTAAAGTGTGGGGTGTTAAGAAGCCAAGAGTCTCTTGACTCCCCTCAAATAATATTTATCATGGGTTGATACTTCTTTCCTTTGATGTCATACAGTCTTACCTTATAAAAAGCAAACGTATTACAAAGATACTGCATGTAAGCTCCTACTGTTGTGAGATGTATTTTCTCGTGCATACTTCCAAATATATTTGTAATACTTTAGTGATGCTCCAGAATACCTCCCGGTGTGGCACCGTTCGCAAAGAACTTCGCACCATACTCTTCACAGGCAATCGCCATTCCAATCGCATTCTTTGCCATTGCAATCGGAGAATATCCAACCAATCCGTCAAATC
>CAYYZV010000375.1:0-1677 GCA_964476275.1 uncultured Roseburia sp. | reverse complement strand
ATTTTAGAATTACTGGATGATTTTCAGTTATCTTATGATAAAATGGATTTTTATAAAGTTTATGCTTTAAAGGATGAGATGAATTCTTTATTAAATGAGGCTCTCAGCTTAGATGCATTGGAGCAGATTGCAGAATATGCAAATAATGCAGAAGGTAAAAATACATTTCACCGCATACGGGCCGCAAAAGATGGAATTGTTTCCTATTATGTAGATGGTTATGAAGGTGTAACGATTGATACTTTTGCTGCTTCTATGCTGGATGAAGCAGCTTATCAGCGTACAAATTTAAAAGTAAACGCAGAGGTTTCTTCCGGTGCTCCTGTATATAAAATGATCAATAGTGAAACATGGCACATCATTTTGCCTATTTCAGCTGAATTAGCAGGTGAATTAGAAGAAAAAACAGTCATTCGTATTCGTTTTATAAAAGACGGAAAAGAAATGTATGCTAATTGCGTAATACAGGAAAATATGGGAGCGTATTATCTGGTACTTACTATGAAGAATGCAATGATACGTTATGCTTCTGAACGCTATTTAGAAATAGAGCTTCTTCTGACAGAAAAAACAGGACTTAAGATACCGAATAGTGCAATTACAGAAAAAGAATTTTACACCATTCCAAAAGAATATTTTTTAAAGGGCGATGATTCAGATAATGAAGGACTTTTAATTGAAAAAACAGATAAAAATGGAAATACCTCCACAGAATTTATCGACCCTACCATCTATTACCAGACAGAAACACACTGCTATATAGATAGTGAGTATGTTCAGTCCGGAGATGTGTTGGTGAAGCAAAATTCGAAAGACAGATATATTGTTGGAGAAGATACCGCCACATTACAGGGCGTTTACAATATTAATAAAGGCTATGCTGTTTTTAAACAGATTAAAATTTTGTTCCAAAATGAAGAATATACGATTATTGAAACCGGAACCAGCTATGGTATTGCATTATATGATCACATTGCTTTAGATGGAAGCAAAATACAGGAAGATGAATTAATTAAGTGAGGAAATTCGAAGAATTTTCAAGCTTATATAGGCGGTGATTGAAAATTGCCGCCTGCGCCACACGCGGTCACGACAAGTTAATATATTAGAAAGGCAGGACAGCAAATTGTTAAAAGAAAATTTAGCACAGGTAGAACAAAAGATACAGGCAGCATGTGAAAGAGCCGGCAGAAGCCGTGAAGAGGTAACACTCATTGCCGTCAGCAAAACAAAACCGGTTGATATGTTAATGGAAGTATATGACGCAGGAATCCGTCATTTTGGAGAAAATAAGGTACAGGAGCTTTGTGATAAAATCGAAAAAATGCCTGCAGATATCAAATGGCATATGATTGGTCATTTACAGCGTAATAAAGTAAAATATATTGTAGGAAATCAGGTGGAATTAATTCACTCTGTAGACTCTTACCGCCTTGCAGAGGAAATTAATATTCAGGCAAAAAAGAAAAATGTAATTGTTCCGATTTTGGTAGAAGTTAATATAGCAGAAGAAGAATCCAAGTTTGGAATTTTGGCAGAAGATGCAATCGAACTGGTAAAACAGATTGCTGCATTGGAAAATATTCACATTGAAGGCTTGATGACAATTGCACCATATGTTCAAAATGCCGAAGACAATCGTTCATATTTTCGCCAAATCAAGCAATTATCTGTTGA
>CAYYZV010000374.1:0-1677 GCA_964476275.1 uncultured Roseburia sp. | reverse complement strand
CAGAATCGGTATTACAAGCAATTGTGTGCTGTATCACAGTTATCGGATTCAGCACATCAATCCGGCGCATTATACACGTTTGGCTTATATCGGAAAAAACAGTCTGGCACAAAGAATCCGTCTTTTGCAGAAGGATATCCGTGTGTTAACAGAAAAGCGTGAACCGATTCAGGAAGCAGTGGATAAGGCAAAGAAGATTCTTGCTTATGAGGGACTGGAATCGGATCCAGAAGAATACATGAAGTATCAGGAAGATATTCATGCCATCTCTGGAAAAGAGAAGGAAAAAGAAAACATTAAGAAACGCTTAGAGTCCGAAGCACATCAGGATGTAAAACGTTTAGAGGCAGAAAAGCTGGCATTAGAAGAATTTATTGCAGCAGAAGAGAATGTTTTGCGAAGCCGCATCAATCATAAATCGAATGTAGAAAGAGAGATTGAAACAGAGAAAAATCATTTTATCGCGTTAAATGAAAATCTGGTGGAATTACAGCAAAACTTTGTGGAACAGGAAAATTATGAACCGGCGTTTTCAGAATTTCTTGCAGAAAAACAGGAAACTGCATATGAAGCGATGCAGCAGCAGTGCCGATGCGAACAGGAGAGTATCAATAAGAAATGCGAAGAACAGAAAGAAAAATTATTTGAACTTCGTAATGATTATTTAAAGGCATATCCAAACCGTAACTTTGAATTAACAAAAGAAACAAATGAGGAATATCAAAAGCTTTATGATACACTAAACTGTGAGAATTTAGAAGAATACAAACAACGCGCTGCAAAACAGGCAAAAGTAGCGGTGCTTCATTTTAAAGATGATTTCATGTATAAGATTCGAAGTGCGATTAAAGAGGCCATTCAAAGAAAAGATGAATTGAACCGCATTATTAGTAAGCTGGATTTTGGTAAGGATAAATATCAGTTTTATATTGGAAAAAATAAGGGACCGGACGGTGAATATTATGATATGTTCATGGATGAGGCATTAGAGATTAACCCATCTGATTTAGATATCGGATTCGAAAATCAGCTGAACATGTTTACGATGGAGCATGAGAATCATTATGGAGCAATGATTAATGAATTAATCAATATCTTTATTCCGCCGGTAAATGCGACCATCGAAGAGATGGAAGAAGCAAAACGGAACATGGAGAAGTATGCGGATTACCGTACTTATCTGAATTTTGATATGCAGCAGATTATTCAGACAAAGGATGAGACAATTAAAATTAAGCTGAGTAAAATGATTACGAAAAACTCCGGCGGTGAAGGACAGAATCCACTTTATGTAGCACTTTTAGCAAGCTTTGCGCAAGCTTATAAGATTGATTTGCGTCCGGGCTTACAGCGTAATCCAACCATTCGATTAGTTGTATTAGACGAGGCATTTTCGAAGATGGATGCGGAAAAAGTAGCAAGCTGTATTTCCTTAATGCGCGGTCTGGGATTTCAGGCGATTATCAGTGCGACTAACGATAAGATTCAGAATTATTTAGAAACGGTAGATAAAGTCTTTGTATTTGCAAATCCAAATAAGCGGTCGATTTCCATCCAGCAGTTTGAGCGGAAAGAGTTTGAAGAATTGAAGGCGGATATTGTGGAGGAATAGGTAAACGTATTGTTACTGTTCAGAGAGCAGCTAATCACTTGCTGATTTGCTGCGAAAGAAAGTGA
>CAYYZV010000373.1:0-1677 GCA_964476275.1 uncultured Roseburia sp. | reverse complement strand
CTCTCTCCACCGGCTTTTGAATCACTTCAGCCCGCAGTTTTAATCCATGAACGCCAACTTCCTTATCTGGTTTTATTCTCATAAGCAATGCAGTGGCACTTCCTCCTTTTGGTTCTGATTTTTTATCCAGGTATTCTTTATCGTAAAATTTCAGTGCTATATCTTCTTCTGTGCATTCATACTCTATGCCCACATAACATTTTCCTTTTGGACAATGTTCCTCCAATACTTGGAAGAACTGCTCTTTCATCTGCTCGAATTCATTTTCTGTCATATGTGAAAGCATACGCTCCTTATAAGCAGCATCTGAAAAACGTTTCTTCTCTTCTTCCCATATATCAACCAAGCAGACTTTATTGATATAACAAATAGCCTCTTTTTTATCTTCTAATAAAAATTTTAATTCCTGACGCTTTCCGCATTCCAAAAGAACCGGCATTTCCAGCGCGTAACTTTCCGGTACAGAATTCACCAATACCTGCATATCTTCTGTCCATTCCGGCAAATGCTCAAACTCATCCCGCAATTCAATATTTATAACTGTGAGCAATTCCCAGCTTATCTCGTAAAAAGGAGACTCCGCAGATACCATCCAGCCAGCAGCACTCATTTTCATAAATAACAGATATGCTTCACAATAATCGCTGTTTTTCAATGGTCCGGCATTTGCTCCGGCTGTCTCATAAATTTTACCGGCATTTTGAAATTCGCTGATATGCATGAAAAAGCTTTGATTTCTTTCGTTTTTCATATTATTTTTCAAAGACATTCTAGGAGTTTCCTCTTTATAAAAGGCAGGTTCCTCCGGTGAGCAATCTGACAGTTCCAAAACATAGAGAGCCGCTTTTTTATCCTTTAATGTCATTCCGATTATGTGATACCATCGGTTCTCTTTTTTAATATCCTGTCCTATTATCTTTATTTCATCAAATTCTGCCCTTGAAATTAATTTCTGAAAATATCTTAAATTCATATTTACCTATACCTCTTCGTTTACCTCAATACCTTTCAAATCCGCCTCTAACAGATTCATACTATATTTAATTTCATCCAGGACTTTTTGGGCTTTCTGCGTCTGGGTATTTGTTTTTGTAAGTTCAATCAGGTCATCGATTGGCATATCCGGTGCTTCGTTTTCACGATGTCTGGCTTCTGCTTTTTCAATTGCTTCTTTTGTTCCTTCAATCATTGCCTGCTGCAGTGCTTTCATTTCCCGTACATCTTCCAGTTTTTCTTCTTTGATTTCCTCTTCTTCTGCCTTTTCCTCTGCTTTTTCTTCAGCCTCTTCCATCTTCTCGTCAATATGATCTTTGGCTTGCTGCATTGCCATACCAATGATTTCTTCATTCGCAGAAGCTTCAATGGCATCTGCCGTTTTCTGTGCATCCACCATAGGTGAAGATTTCAAACGCTCGATTGCAATTGCTTTGATATCTGAAATGTCATCTTTCATAAGCTTATCTGCATCGTAAATTTGCTTTTTAAATGCCGATGCCTGATCTGCTAATTCAAAATATCGCTGGCGATATTCCTCTGGCCAGTCCTTATATTTCATCTCTTCTGTGATACCATATTCCTCTTTCAAAACATCTATTTGGTTATTAATATCTTTCAAATAAGACTGTGCCTCTTCTTTCACGGCAAGCATCTCATTATAGTGATTTTTTCTGTCTTCCA
>CAYYZV010000372.1:0-1684 GCA_964476275.1 uncultured Roseburia sp. | reverse complement strand
TTTTGCAGTCACGAATAACAAGGCGCATCGTTACTTCGCCGCTCATATACATCTCGCCTTTGGTTTCCAGGTCCTCCTGCATACTGGAATTTTCTATATCTGCCAAACCGGCAATACCGCCCACATAGCTTTCTCCATATACCTCGCCGTAATTCTCACAATTATATACCTTGGCTATGGTATTCTTTGCCGTATCCTTTTTGGAAATATCATTTATTTCTATTTCCATGCTCATATTCATAGACTCCATAGAATTTTTCATACGCTCCATAGAATCCATCATATTTTTCATTTTTTCTGTCATTTCCGAATTGTCAAATGTACTGATTTCGTTATAAGCATCATTGAAAGAATTACTTAAGTCATTCAATGCCGCATTCAGGGAATCTTCATCCACTTGTCCTAAATCTTCCAAAATATCCATTGCATCTTCCATGCTTCCTATATCGACAGAGCCTGCATCTTCTATGCTGCTCATCAAATTTTTCATGGAAGACTTCATATTTGACATTTCCCTGTTCATAGCATCCATCGGATTTTCTCCAAATTTCAACACAACATTTGGTCTAAACTGTCCGACAATACCGCCGACTCCGTCTGAACCGTTAATTTCTGCATCGTTAATGCAGTCTGTTATATATCCTATTTGAGAACCCGCGATACCGCCAATATTATAACCCATTTTTTCATAGCCGACATTTTCTTTGTTATAACATTCACGAATAACACCGCTGTTTGTTCCTGCAATACCACCGACATTTGTGGAGGTATCGGTACTTTCACTCATGGTAAAACTGCTCATATCAAGACTCATGCCCTCTGACATATCGATTGAAATCGAGTTATGGTCTACTTCAGTATTTACCTCTGCCAGATTCGTACACTGGCGGATAACACCCTGATTTTCACCTGTAATACCGCCGATGTAATGGTCGCCATATACAACACCCTCTACGGTACAATTTTCAATCATGCCTGCAGTTTTATTCCAGCCTGCAATTCCGCCAATCTGCTCCGTGCCTGTAACCAGTCCTACAAATGTACAATTTTGAATTGTACCATTATTTACACCTGTAATGCCGCCTACTGCATAGCTTTTTCCTTTCTCCGGCTGAATAACTGCTTCGATACAAAGATTATCCACAACGGCTTTCTTCTGCAAATAACGGAAAAAACCCATTGCAGTCATTTCCTGCTCCATATGAATGCCCGAAATCGTAAATCCCTGACCGTAAAATGTACCGCCAAACGTCGGAATTCCTTCAAATTCCATGCCTGTCATGTCAATGTCATTACTTAATACAACCGTTTTATCTTTACTCCAAATATCATCAATACAGTTTTCTGCCAGTGCCAAAACATCTTCAGCTGTAAAAAGATAAACCGCATCCTCCGGTATTACGATTTCTTCTGCCACAGACTCCTCGTTTGTTTTTTCTGCATAAACCGGTACGGAAATACAAGATACTGTCATACATCCGGCAAGCACCAGCATACCGACTTGCTTCATCCATTTATGATACTTCATTTTCCATACCTCCTATCTGTTTCTTGGCATTTATTTCTTCTGCATAAGCCTTCCTTGCTTTTTCTGCCGCAAATTCATCTGCTTCCTGCATCTCAATAGATAAACCATCCGATACAATCGCCGCATGTACTCTTCCGCGAACAACTGCATCGACTT
>CAYYZV010000371.1:0-1704 GCA_964476275.1 uncultured Roseburia sp. | reverse complement strand
CCTAAAAGAACCACGTTACGAATTTTGTCAGTTGTGTAAACGTTCATAGCAAAAAATCCTCCAATACAAGATATTCTTATAAGGGTGCAGTCTATTTATATTCCCCATAACTGCCCGATAGATACATTCTACTAAATTTTTGCGTTTATTACAACTTATTTATTCGAATTTACTAACTAAATTTATTTTAGCAGTTCTTTGTTTATATAATATGTCTCGTTTTTGAACATTTTTTATCCAATTTTCTGAAATGTTTACACAAATTTAACAATTTAAATCTTTGATTTTAAAATTTCGATGGTTATGCTGAATAAACTCATAAATACATCACTTTCCCACTTTAAAGTGTTGACTTATTTTGCTATTTGATTTATATTTAGTTTTGTACTATGATGTACCTGTTTAAACTACATGGTTACTTAAGATAACGATGCAGTTATAAAAATTATTGCTAGCGAGGTTTAATCATGAAATTTAATAAAATTGGATTTATCGGTTTAGGATTAATCGGTGGTTCCATTGCAAAAAAAATACATATCGAATATCCTGACGCTTCATTAATCGCATTATCCGGCCGCCAGGAAACGATTGCTATGGCTTACGAAATGGGTTTAATCCAAAACGAAACCATGTGTGACATTTCCGATTTGTATGACTGTGACTGTATTTTCCTCTGTACACCTGTCCAAAAAAACATTGAATACCTAAGACAGTTGAAAGGAAAAATAAAATCAGACTGTATTATTACTGATGTTGGAAGTGTAAAATCAGATATTCATAAAGAAGTCATTGCTTTAGATATGGAAGCAAACTTTATCGGCGGACACCCAATGGCTGGCTCTGAGAAAACCGGACTTGCCAATGCCAACGAATATTTACTGGAAAACGCTTACTATATTATCTCGCCTACTGCCAAAACAGATGCACATACCATTGAAGAAATGCGTACTTTTGTGGCATCTTTAGGTGCGATTCCATTAGTTTTGGACTACAGTACCCACGATCACGCTACCGCTGCCATCAGTCATCTGCCGCATATAATTGCATATTCATTGGTTAATCTCGTAAAAAATTTAGATGACAATCAGGAAACAATGAAAACAATTGCAGCAGGCGGTTTCAGAGACTTGACACGTATTGCATCTTCCTCTCCGATTATGTGGCAGAATATCTGTCTCTCTAATCAAGAACAGGTTTTGAAATTAATTGACAACTATGTAGAGGCTTTAAATAAGACAAGAGCTGATATTGCAGCAAAAAATGGAGATGCTCTCCTTACTGATTTTCAGACAGCAAAAGATTACCGCGATTCCTTCCATATTAAGAAAAAAGGTCTTATCAATAAAGTATATGAAATCTTCCTTGATTTGATTGACGAAGCCGGTGGAATTGCTACCGTTGCTACCATTCTTGCAAGCAATAATTTAAGTATCAAAAATATCGGAATTATTCATAACCGTGAATTTGAAGAAGGTGTTTTGAGACTGGAAATGTATGATCAGGAATCCTTAGATAAGAGTATTGGATTGTTAAAGAAATATCATTATACTGTTTACGAAAGATAAAGCCTGCCCGATATAGGTGAATTGAGAAAAATAGTTCCAAGCTGCGAAAAGCAGTTCCAAGCTACGAAAAGCAGTTCCAAGCTACGAAAAGCAGTTCCAAGCTGCGAAAAGCAGTTCCAAGCTGCGAAAAGCAGTTCCA
>CAYYZV010000370.1:0-1711 GCA_964476275.1 uncultured Roseburia sp. | reverse complement strand
TCTGCAAGATATTTTAATTTTAATTCATTTGGTGTACCGATTAAGCCGTCTGTGAAGGCTGGAGATACAACCGGGTCAGCTAACTCCCAAATCTTACCCTGTGGGTCTTTGAAAGCACCATCACCGTAAACCATAACTTCTACATGCTTGCCTGTTTTCTCAAGGATAGAAGCCTGAATATCTAACACCAAATCCTTACATTCCTGTGGGAATAACTTGATCTTATCTTCTGTCGCTTTGTTTGAACCTAATAAACCGTATTTTGCATTAAAGCCACTGCCGTTGATAGATTCTGTCATGATGTCGTCTAAACCGCAGACAACTTTTGCACCGTTCTCGCGTAAAATACGTTTGGTACGTACACGTGTATGAATGTCACAGTTGATAACGCAGTCTGTATAGTTAAGGATTGTCTTTGCCTGATTAGCAAAAATAACTTCAACTTCCGCACCAGCTTCTTTGATAATGTTAGAATAGTATTCTACATAATCAACACCTGTAAATTCGTGTACATTTGCACCGAATAATTCACGATATTTTTCTAATGTTAAAACATCTGAGTATGGATTGATGCCAGCTTCGTCTAACTGATCGTAAGTTAATAATGCATTACCTACTTCATCACTTGGGTAGCTTAACATTAATACTACCTTTTTGCATCCCATTGCGATACCCTTTAAATTGATAGCAAAACGGTTACGGGATAAAATTGGGAAAATAACACCAACTGTTTCTCCGCCTAATTTTGCTTTTACATCTGCTGCAATGTCAGAAACAGATACATAGTTACCCTGAGCACGAGCAACGATAGATTCTGTTAATGCAATGACATCTCTGTCACGAAGGGCAAATCCTTCACTTTCAGCAGCGCCTAATACGCTTTCTACTGCAATATCTACAAGATTATCTCCTTCACGAATAATAGGACCACGGATACCTCTTGAAATGGTTCCAACTCTTCTTTCCATATGTTTCATTCCTCTCTACCAAATAAATTTGACGTAAACATAATATACGTAATTGCTTATTGCGTAAACAATAATCAATACATTATTTATTATAAACAGTACCTACAAAGTTATCAATCTTTTTTTAGTGTAAAATTTATAGAAATTGCTTATAAAAATTAATAAGAAAAAATTTCATATATTATGGAAATTATTATTATGGGGATTGTTTTGTCAGTTTAATGCCGGAGTTGTATAATATAAGCAGTATTTATGGCAAAAAAAGGAAAACCTGTTATAATGATATTAAAGAAAAGATGAAATAGTAATAAATGATTTTGTAGTTTTGGTGAAGAAAGGGAGGCGAAGATTATGTTGGAAAAAGTATTGGCATCTCAAAGTTCTATGGGAATATGGTTTCAGCAGTTAGACGAGATAATCCCATATCCTTGGGGATATTTGCTTTATATGTTTGTGTGGGGTACAGGGATTGCAATGGCAGGATTTTTTGTTATAACCCTTAATAAAAGAGACAAAAGGAATAAAAAAGATAAAAAGAACACGAAAATAAACATTGACAAATAAAAAAAAGAGTATTATGATTGCTTTATCAAATTAAACCGATGAAGAGAAAGAGTAACCTTTTGAGTAACTATGAAGACACTGAATAGTTACTTTTTTGGAACATACACAGAGAGCCGCAGGCGGTGGGATTGCGGTAATGGGAAGATTGGTGAATGGTTCTTGGAGGGCGACCTGAAATG
>CAYYZV010000369.1:0-1745 GCA_964476275.1 uncultured Roseburia sp. | reverse complement strand
AATCTTAAGAATAAAAATCTTCCCATATCAGGCAAGTTGTGGTATGATAATAATAAGCGCATTATGGAAATTGTTACTTACATTTCCGATAAAAAAATTAATGAGAGGTACATAACAGTGAAAAGAAGAAGTTTACTTGTAGGCTTGTTGTTGGCATGCACGATGGCGTTAAGTGCTTGCGGCAAAGATAATGAACAGCCGGTTACTAACACAGAGACAGGCACATCTACAGAAGCTGTCACGGAAGAGGAGACAGAAGAAAGAGCAGAATTTGAAATTGTTACAGCAGAAGATGCACCGGAAGGTAAGGTTGTCAGTGAATTGACAGGTGAATTTATCGATGAAGCAATTAAGAACCAGAGACCGGTTGCAGTAATGATTGATAATGAAAAGACTGCATTGCCACATTATGGGGTGACAGAAGCAGATATTGTTTATGAAATGGTAAACAGTACACATAATGATCGTGTTACACGTTTGATGGCATTAGTAAAAGACTGGGGTGCAATTGAGCGTTTAGGTAATGTCCGCAGTGCCAGAGTAACAAACTGTATTCTTGCTATGGAATGGAACGCAGTATTATGTCATGACGGAGGTCCGTTCTATATTAATGCTTATACAGCATTGCCATATTTGGACAACTTCAGCGGCGGATTCAGCCGTATTCCAAATGGCAAAGCATACGAATTTACAGAATACATTGCTGACGGCGAATTAATGAAGAGATTTAAAGCAAACAACGTAGAAGTAGAATATAATAACTACTACGAAGGCGAGCACTTTACATTTGCAAACAATGTAGATTTAGGCAGCAGCGCAGACGAGGCAGTAAAAATTGAATTGCCATTCCCACACAACTCTTCTGAATTAGAATACAATGAAGAAGACCAGTTATATTACTATTCTGAGTATGGCAGCCCACACTTAGATCCGGGTAATGGCAATGCACAGCTTTGTTTCAAGAATGTAATCATTTATGAAGCAGATATGGAACTTTGCCGTAACGGAGATTATATCGATGAGAATGGTTATATGTACTATGATATCATCGAAAAGAGCGGTGAAGGATATTATATTGTAAATGGTAAGGCAGAACCGATTAGATGGAGAAAGCTTTCTGCTACAGCTCCAACAGAGTTTTTTGATGAAGACGGAAATGAAATTATCTTAAATGTTGGTAAGACATATATTGGTATTGTGCCTTCTGATGCCTGGTCAGAGCTTGTGATTAAATAAGTTTCTATATGAATAAAATTCCGAAACAGGAGAAATCTGTTTCGGAATTTTGTTTTATACAGCTTCGAGACAAATGTAGCACTGTAAATTTACGGATAAGAGATATTAAGCAGAATAAAAAGTTCTTAGAAATTAAGAAAAATGTGAAAAAGTCCTTGAATAATTAACTAAAATGTAAGAATATAAAATAGAGGAACGGCGAATTATTGCAATTGTAGAGTAAAAATGGTAAATTGTATACACATACGTAGTACCACTACAAGAGTAATGTGAAAAAACTGTTCAAAGAGCTATCAGACACTTGCTGTCGGATAGCGAAAGAAAGTGATTCAGGAGTTGATTTCTGCTTCGCGAAGCGAATTTCTATGCAGAAATCAATCATTACTGAGAACAAAATGAACAGTAATGAAAAAAGCGCGCGTTCTCTCATATTTACGAAGGTGGAGGGAATAGATATGGATCCAAATGAAATTTCAGTATGTGAAAGAATGATAATGAAAGTATTGTGG
>CAYYZV010000368.1:0-1746 GCA_964476275.1 uncultured Roseburia sp. | reverse complement strand
TTAGAACAGAAGAAATCCGGTACAGTAGTAGTTGGTAAAAAAGTTGGCCGTAACGAGCCATGTCCATGCGGAAGCGGCAAGAAATATAAACACTGCTGTGGAAGATAAGAAAAATAGTTCTTTACAGATTTCCGTTTTTGGATTACAATCTGTAAATATAAATAATAGTACAACACGTTGACGAGACGAGTAAATTGTGGAACGTATCAGAGAGAGATGCCGCAAATTGAGATTCTAATTTGTGTGCTGAAAGCATCTTTTCCGGAAGCAATTGAAAACTACCTCTGAGTGGCCCCAATCCGGTCCGGTGATTCCGTTATCATCATATAAGGTCTTTTCTGGTCATTGCTCAGAGAGCTATCAGTAAGACGAATCCGGGTGGAACCACGGTAACTATGTATATCGTCCCTGACATTGCATTATGCAGTGTCAGGGATTTTCGCGTTTTATGCAGAGAAAAATCAAAGACAATCCTGCTGCAATGGCATGAAATAAATGGAAAGGAGAAAAGGAGCAGATGAAAAAAGTAAAAGAATTTTGGTCGGCATTACCGGAAACGGTGACTGTCACTAGATTGGATGGGATCTTAATCGTCACTATCAGCGCCCTCATTGGTGTGATTATAGGAATGCTTTTCTCCCTAAGAAAATATATTTCTATCGGATGTAATAAAAAAATCCACAATGCGGGCATTTCAGGTGAATATTCAGAAGAAACAGACATCTGGGACGATGATGAAGAGATAGAAATAAAATAAGGACGAAACAAGGAAGGTAAGATTATGAAAATTACATTAAAAGATGGCTCAGTAAAAGAGTATAACGAAGCAAAATCAGTTTATGAAATTGCACTTGATATCAGTGAAGGTTTAGCCAGAATGGCAGCTGCCGGTGAAGTAAATGGCGAAATCGTTGATTTAAGAACAATCGTTGATGCAGACTGCGAATTAAATATTGTAACAGTAAATGATGCAGAAGGTTTAAGAGTGCTCCGTCACACAGCTTCTCATGTTTTAGCAGAAGCAGTTAAAAGACTTTTCCCAGCAGCTAAAGTAACAATCGGTCCGGCAATTGATGAAGGTTTTTATTACGATTTCGATGTAGATGCTCCATTCTCAAGAGAAGATTTGGATAATATCGAAGCTGAAATGAAGAAAATCATCAAAGAAGGCAAGAAAATCGAACGCTTCACACTTCCTAGAGAAGAAGCGATCAAATATATGCAGGAAAAGAACGAACCATTCAAAGTAGAATTAATCGAAGACCTTCCGGAAGGTGCTGAAATTTCTTTCTACAGCCAGGGTGATTTTGTTGACCTTTGTGCAGGACCACACTTAATGAGTACAAAGGGCGTAAAAGCATATAAGTTGACATCTTCTTCTATGGCTTATTGGAGAGGTAATTCAGACAAAGCCCGCTTACAGAGAATCTATGGAACAGCTTACAATAAAAAAGAAGATTTGGCAGCTCATTTAGAGCGTATGGAAGATGCAAAACGTCGTGACCATAACCGTTTAGGACGTGAAATGGATTTATTTACAACAGTAGATGTAATTGGTCAGGGACTTCCTCTTTTCACACCAAAGGGAACAAAAATGATTATGAAGCTCCAGAGATGGATTGAAGACCTTGAGGAACAGGAATGGGGTTATGTACGTACAAGAACACCGCTTATGGCAAAATCTGACCTTTACAAGATTTCTGGCCACTGGGGACATTATAAAGAAGGAATGTTTGTATTAGGTGA
>CAYYZV010000367.1:0-1753 GCA_964476275.1 uncultured Roseburia sp. | reverse complement strand
TAAAATTCTTTATATGCTTTCTTAAAATCAAATGCCATAGGTGCCTCCTAATTCAATTTCATTGTATCTATCTATTCACAATTGGAGATACAACCGGTTTACCTTCTCTGTCCAGCAAAGGTGTCAATCCGCCTGCGTATCCGCTTGCGTGAAATACATAATTTACACCTGTTTCCTTATCTACCCAAATTTCTGTAACATTCAATGTTCCCTGTGAATACACTTTTTCAAATCTATTATCCTCAAACATCCTTTTCTACTCCTTCCTGTATCTTAAAATTTTCAGTTATTGGATTTAAAATCAATTCCTGCCTTTTTTGCCTGACTGCATAAATCCTTTGTCTGTATCTTATACTGCTTTCCATCTTTTATAAAATGTGTTCCGCACTGTCTGAATTCGAAAGACACATTTTTTCGAATACACTGCTCTCTGATATTAAGCACCCATGAATAATCCAGCACCCTTGCTCTATAATCTGATTCGCCGCCAACAACAACAAGTTCTATATCATCCAGGTATTGTTCTATGTTAATTTGCTCGAGTAACGGCTGTGCTGTAATACATCTATGCTTGATTGGTAAATTTTTAAATATCGATAATTTATAATCCGCGTTTTTCTGATTCTCAATCGTACAGCAGACAATTACATTATCATATCCGTCATTCCAGTCATCCGGTACACACTCCATAAACCTGTCAATTCGTTTTGTCAGAAACAAAAATGTACAATCTTTTCGTTCTTTTATCATCTGCCAGCATTCATAACGCCATTCGTCAGCTTCTTCAATCAAAAAATCCGTTGAAAAACAAGTATATACTATTCCCGATTTCATTTTATAGCTGCCATTTTTTAAACGTTCTATAGGCTTGCTAAAATCTTTTGTTTTTACAATACTTCCTGTATCAACACCTCTTTTTGCATCACCTTTATGAATATAACAGTGCAGACAGCCGTCACTGCATTTCTTACAGCCCCTCCAGGGATTCCATGTAGCCATATTTCACCTCATATTTCCAGTGAAATCTTAAAGAATAGCTGATTTCACTCTATATCATTTAATTAGTCTTTGTAATTGTAAAGTCAAGAGCCTATTCAAAATCTTAAAAATTGAATAGGCTCTTTTTCTTATATTTTAAGTTTTATAAATTAGCAGGTTTGTTATTGAAACAAATTTCCGGCTGAAATCTTTTATTTTTTTCGAACCAATTCCATATGCGCCCTTCCGTCCAAAATTAAGTTTTCACCTGAAAATGATACCGTAAATACTTGTGTATTTCCGTCCTCGTGCGTGAGCTCAAGCTTATCGCCGTCAAGTATATAAGTAAAGCTTGCATTCATATTTCGGATGTCTTCGGCATATTTTTCATCAATGATAATGCTGCTTTTTCCGGCCCCGTCCTCATAAAATTCAAAGCAATAAACCATATCTGCAGTCTGATTCTCCTCATCATCAGACACAGAAACACCCAGAATTGACAGCTCCGTTTCAGCTTCCCAAGAACCTAAAATGGGGTTGTGGTCAGCTTGATTTTGACCACAGCCGGCCATAGCTAGCAAGACAAATAAAACGAACATGAAACAAAACACTTTCTTCATAAACACACCTCCGCCCATAAACCTTGCAAATAAAAATCTATGTATCTTTTTGTATATAGTACGAAATTAAAGTTTTTTATTTTGGTTAATTATATCACACATGATTTCATTCGTCAGTATGTTTCCCTGATATTTTCTCCTTGATTTTTAAAGCC
>CAYYZV010000366.1:0-1754 GCA_964476275.1 uncultured Roseburia sp. | reverse complement strand
ATTCTTATCACGAAATGACATTTTTCTTTGCTTTTTGGATTATTGTTATGATACATGGCAACTGTAAGGCAGCAGTTAATAAAATTCCCACTCCTACACAAACTGCATATCTTTTCCAATTCAAACACACTAATCCTATATGTACTAAGTAAAAAAACAAAGATATAATCATCGTTTCTTTTTTTCGCAGTTTCTTTTCTTCTACTTCCAGCTTTCGATTTTCCGAATCAATAGGACTAAAAAATATCAAACTGAAAACTGCAAGCAACACGATAAAACTAAATAATATATCATACTGTATATATATCGTTGCTAATAGACAGATATAAAGCAATAGGCAGGAACTCATCAAACATGCCCATTCATTTTCTAAGTGAAAACCACCACTGAGTTTTCGAATAAACATAAATGGGAGAACGAGAACAATACTTGCTTTAAGTTCCCCCATTAATATACCAATAATTACAGCATATACTAATGGTGCCATTCCTAATAGAAAACAATAACTTGCATATTCGTATAGTTCACGATCACCTTCTTCTATTGCCTCATGTCTGATGAGCCAAGATACAACTGCTCCTGCCAACCGTTCCATTATTTTTCTCTCCTGAACTGCTTTAATTCTTTTGGTGCTTTTGGCTGATATGCAAACATACATGATGTAGTATTTGCCTCCATGCGGAGCACTTTATCAAGCACTCTTGTAACAGTTTCCGCTGATGCCTTAGATACATTTTTCTTCATCAAGAACTTTCTCCTTTCGTCTAATTTCCACTGAAACTACACATGTATAATATTTCAATTTTATTAAAATATCGATACCTTTTACACCAAACAAACTTTTTTTATCAAATTTGGTCAAGATTTACAAAAAGACTTCATTTAATAACAAATTACAGAATTATTCTGCAATACATTCTTTGTTTATCTTTCCTTCCTTGATAAAATTCTATAAAAAGGATGTGATAATTATGGAGATACAATACGACGTTATCGGAAACAGAATACGCCTGCGGCGTAAAGAATTACAACTAAAACAACGTGAATTAGCAGAACGGCTTAATATTTCTAATAATCACATGTCCTCTATCGAGAATGGACGTGAAAAACCAAGTTTAGAAATATTGCTGGAAATCTGCTATATATTAAATGTAACTCCCGACTATTTATTTCTTGGTAATATGCACACAGACGATATTTCAAAGGATATATTAGATAGTCTGCGACTTTGTAATGCGGAAGATATAAAACTTGCTCGTGATTTTATCGAAATTCTAGTAAAAAGAAACTGTAATCACCTAAACCACAAGCATTCCCTATAATCTTTCAAGACTCTCTGTAAGTCAATATTTAACTTATAGAGGGTTTTTCTTATCACCAAAATAAGGCATTTTTTGTCTTTCCATGTTTGCCGATTGCTTTCTTTTGCATATTTTATTAAAATACTATCATAATCTACTTGTTATACTATATAAGGAATCTAAAATATGCGAATTTTAATTTGTGACGATGATATTTTAATTACAGAACAACTGACGAAATATATTCATGAATTTTTCTCTTTTAAGAATCTCAAACAGCCTGAAATTATTTCTTTTGATAGCGGCGAAGCATTACTACAAGATACGGGTGTAAAAGATATTGTTTTCTTAGATATTGAAATGCCTGGTGTAAGTGGGATTTATACTGGAAAAGAACTAAAGAAAATCAATCCAAATATCATTATTTTTATTATCACTTCATTTGCAGAGTAC
>CAYYZV010000365.1:0-1756 GCA_964476275.1 uncultured Roseburia sp. | reverse complement strand
AAATCTCTCCAATAAGGATGTTCTAATACAAGTTCTACATAAAAGTTCTGAAATGGTTCGTCACAACCAAGGCTTGGCATCGGAATATATTGCCTCTGATACTCTTCCCCTCTTCTTTTTGCCATTTCTTCCCTTTTTCGTTCCATTTCTTTTCTGAACTCATATTCCCTGCGGCGTGCATGAAATTCACCTATGATGCCTGCCATCTGTCTAACTCTGCCAGGTGCTTCACTTTCATAACAACGCAGAGCATTCCCCTGGCTTTCAAACAAAACTGCATTGTCTTCTAAAATGCGAAAGCTTTTCAAGCAGGAAGCTTCAAATACCAGTGCTGCTTTTTCATTTTTCAAACGGAACCATCTATTCGTTTCATCCAAAACGATTCCCGCCTGTTTTGAATCATAGGTAGCCGAAAAACTCTCACGCATAGACTGATTTCCTTCATAATAATTCATATATTGAAGAAATTCATCCAAACTCATTTGCTCCAATTTTCCGTCCGGCAAATAAATCTTTTTAGCGCATTCTTTACAAAGTACAGCATCTTCTACTTTTGTTGCAAACAATCTTGGTGTAGGCTCTCCGCAAACCGGACATAATTTTTTCTTATTACTAAATAAGCCCATTTTCCTTCCCCCTTATAAGTATTTTAATTAATAACTATTCCGTAACCGTATAATTATTAAATATCATACAATAAGCAGTAAAAAAAATGGGCTTATCTTCCCGAATCGGCTTTTTTTGATGTCGAATCGGCAGTATTTTGTTTTTCAGTATGTATAAATTCTATTATGAGATAAATTATTGCAATGAATCCACCTCATCTGACAAAATCAGAATATTTCTATCAGCACTAAACTTTTATTAAAAAATCACCAAAAATCTATAATGATACGCGCAAAATAAATTTTCCACCTTCTGCTTCAAAAGTATAAATTCCTTCATACCGCTCTACAAGGGCACAAATACTGCGTACACCAATTCCATGTCCCAGTTGGTCAGTAACAGGAATTCCCTGCACAAAAGTAATATCAGAATCGCAGGAATTGATAATCTGCAAAAACAACTTTTTATTTTTTTCAAAGGCAGATACCTCAACTACAGCCTCCATATCTTTTTCTTTTAACTTTCGACAGGCATGTAATGCGTTTTCCAAGGCATTGGATAACAATACACATAAGTCACTTTCTGCTATATGAAGATTTCTTGGAATCTGCGCTTTCACCAACATTGGTATCTTATGCTCCTTCATTCTTCCTGAAAAAGCTGAAAAAATCAGATTTGCTGCTTCATTTTCACAAAAGACAATCACTTTATTTGCTTCAATCTCGGAACAGATGCCCTGAATATAATCCTGTGCATGTTCCAACTTTCCATTTTCGATGCAAGAAGAAAGATACTGCATATGGTGTCGCAGATCATGACGATATTCCTTTGTCTTCTGCTGTGATTCCCGCAGAGTATCAATTTCTCGAATAGCCTGAGATATCTGAAGATTCAAACTGTCCTGTGTCTGTTCCAATTGATTTCGTATCCATTTTTCTTCCGAAGAACGAAGAATAAATACCAAATAAGCCACACTGCATACAAAGGACATAAATTCTGCCACTACAGGATTTCCCTCTGCTAATAAATCTGTATATATCTGTGTAGCATAATCAAATATGTAATATACTGCCGGAATCAGGCAAAACAGAGACTGCATCCAGGTGGTACTGTAAGATATGGAACGCACCGCCGGAGAAATATATTTTAA
>CAYYZV010000364.1:0-1756 GCA_964476275.1 uncultured Roseburia sp. | reverse complement strand
TCATTTCATCTGCTGCTTCTCTTAATACTTCTTCCGGTAATACAGCCGGACCTGCTGAAAAATTATATACTCTGCTCATATAATTTCCTCCCTACCTTTTTCACCTTTTAGTTTTTATTTTTTAAGTCCTCATCCGTAAATGCGGAACTAATGGCTTCGCCCGGTGCTACCATTGGCCACACCTTATCATCGCTATCGATAATACAATCGATTAAAACCGGTTTCTTTGCTGTTAATGCTGCTTTAAAGGCCTCTGCAAATTCTTCTTTTGTTGTTGCTCTGTAGCCTTCAGCACCCATTGCCTCTGCCAGCTTCACAAAATCCACTCCGTCATCTAAAATCGTCGCAGAATAATGTTCTTCGTAGAATAAATTCTGCCACTGACGAACCATACCAAGTACATGATTGTTAATGACTACTTCGATTAATGGAAGATTCTGTCTTGCTGCTGTTGCCAGCTCATTCATATTCATTCTGAAACATCCGTCACCGGCAATATTAATAACCTGTTTGTCAGGATTTGCCATCTGAGCTCCAATCGCAGCTCCAAGACCATATCCCATGGTTCCAAGACCTCCGGATGTTAATAATGTTCTTGGCTTGCTGTATTTATAATACTGAGCTGCCCACATCTGATGCTGTCCTACCTCTGTTACAATAATGGCATCTCCCTTTGTTTCCTCATAAATCTTTTCAATTACATAAGGTCCGGTTAATCCGTTTTCGGAATATTTCATCGGGAATTTCACTTTATAATCCAACACGTGTGCAATCCAGTCTGTATGATTGAGCTGTGTAAGCTGTGCATTGATTCTGTTTAAAATTTCTTTGATGTCACCAATTACTGCCGTATGCGCTTTGATATTTTTATTGATTTCAGCCGGATCTACATCAAACTGCAAAATTTCGGCATTGCTTGCGAACTTTTTCGCATTGCCAAGAACACGATCTGAAAAACGTACACCAATCGCAATCAATAAGTCACATTCACTGACACCTAAATTCGATGTCTTTGTACCGTGCATACCAAGCATACCGGTATATAAATCGCTTGTTCCGTCGTAAGCACCTTTTCCCATTAAAGTATCACAAACCGGCGCATCAACTTTCTTTACAAACTCTTTTAATTCTGCGCTTGCATCAGAGATTACTGCACCGCCGCCTACAAAAATGAAAGGTTTCTTTGCTTTCTTAATCATAGAAAGTGCTTTTTCAATTGCTTCGTCTGTAATTGTATGCGATACTCTTGCAATTGCTTCTGCTTCTTTGAATATGTACTCTGCTTTCGCTGCAGTCACGTCCTTTGGAATATCCACTAATACAGGACCCGGACGGCCGTTTTTTGCAATTTTGAATGCTCTGCGGATCACATTTGCCAGATCATTAATATCTCTTACAATAAAATTATGCTTTGTAATCGGAGTTGTAATACCAGCAATATCAATTTCCTGGAAACTGTCCTTTCCAAGCAATGGAACGGTTACGTTACAAGTGATTGCAACCATTGGAACGGAATCCATATAAGCTGTCGCAATACCTGTTACAAGGTTTGTTGCTCCCGGACCGCTTGTGGCAAAGCAGACCCCTACTTTACCTGTACTTCTTGCATATCCGTCTGCCGCATGAGAGGCTCCCTGTTCATGGGAAGTCAATACATGCTTTATTTCATCTTTATGTTTATATAACTCATCATATACATTTAAGATGGCACCGCCCGGATATCCAAAAACGGTATCAACACCCTGTTCTTTTAAAC
>CAYYZV010000363.1:0-1782 GCA_964476275.1 uncultured Roseburia sp. | reverse complement strand
TGATTTATTTGCCTCCAAGCAACTGTTTTACTATCCTCTGTGAATTAAATTCTTCGATATCATCCGGAACATTCTGCCCAGTTGTCATATATGCCAAATCTGCACCTGAATATAAACGAATATTTAATAAATTACCATATGAGGATGTTTCATCTAATTTTGTAAAAATTAATTTGTATTCTGCAATTTCCTGATAAGAATCAACAATTTCCAATAAGTCCTTGTATTTTGTAGTAGCACTTAATACAAGAAATACCTCCTTATCATACTGCGCATCAAGACCGTCAATTAATTTCTTTATATCTGCACGCTGTATCTCATTTATATGTGAAAAACCTGCAGTATCAACAAAAATTAACTCATAGTCACTGTATTTATCTATAGCCTGATTTAAATCCTCAGCACTGTATACTACACTCATCGGTGCGTCTAAAATATTTGCATAAATGCGAAGCTGCTCTGTAGCTGCAATTCGATAAGTATCTGCCGTAACAAATGCAACACGCTTTTCCTCTTCTACTTTATATTTTGATGCAATTTTAGCGACTGTAGTTGTTTTTCCTACTCCTGTCGGTCCAATAAAAAATACTACCTTTGGTTTCTTTCCTTCAATAACAATACTGCATGGCTCTCCAAACTTCAAAATCATCTTCTGATATACATTTGATAAAACAGCCTCTACGCTGCTGTTAAAATTAGCCATCTTTTCTGCTTCATCCAGAATCTGATTTACGTATTTTTCATTTACTTCGTTATCTAACAAGGTACGATACAGCATTTTCATGAATTTAAAGCTTTCCATATCCTGTATCGTAGTTTCCGGAATCTCATTTCCTCTGCTTTCTTCTTCCGAAAGCTTTCTTTCTAAGATGTTAGACAGATTTTCTAACTTTCTTTCTATCTCTTCTCTGCTGCTGATGAAATCTGCATTTGAAAAATCCATCGGCTGCTGTACTTGCGGCTGGCTTCCCTGCATCATACTGCTATACACCGGCTGAGCTTTTACCGCCGACGCTGCAGTAGCTGCGGAAGCCGCTGAAAATGCCGACGCTGACGGAACCGCTGATGCAGCCGGCTGTATCGGGAGTACAATTTTTTCATCAGCTGCCAAATTAATAAATTTATCCTTCTCCTCAATTGCAGCTGTTACTTCATATGTAACACTTTTAAAGAAGCTGAAAAACCCTGTCGGCTTCACTTCTTTTACATTCATTACAACTGCACCTTCACCAAATTCTTCTTTAGCTTTGGCAATTGCTTCTTCCTGTGTCTTTCCTGTAAATTTTTTAATGGTCATTTACGCGGTCACCATCCCCACTGATTGTAATTCAATATTTGATTCTATCTCATTGTAAGATACAACGATTAAATCTCTAAAATAATCTTCCGTAAGTTTCTTAAAATACATACGCACAATCGGCGAGGTAATCACAATTGCACTTCGACCCATTTTCTCTAATTTTGCTATTTCTACCTCTAAAGAACTCATAATCCTTCTTGTCTTCTCTGGGTCTAATGTTAAATATGCTCCCTGCTCTGTCTGTTTTACAGAAGCCATAATTTCCTGTTCAATCTTTGGATCTACTGTAATAACACTAGTCGTTTCATTTGCAGGAAAAAACTTACTGGAAATTGCACGTTTCAAACTCTGACGGGTATATTCTGTCAATACATCTGTATCTCTTGTAGCAGACGCATGATCTGCCAGTGTTTCAAAAATAGAAAGCAAATCTCTAATAGAAATTCCTTCATTAAGCAAATTCTGCAACACTTTCTGAACTT
>CAYYZV010000362.1:0-1782 GCA_964476275.1 uncultured Roseburia sp. | reverse complement strand
TTCGGACATATTTGTTTTGTATACTAATTTCATCAAAGGAAGACAACAGTTCTTCTTCCTTGATAAAATTAACATTTTCATAACTAAACTCCTCAAAAATCCTCCGGTATCTGCCGGGGGATTTTTACCAATTAGCTGTTAAATAAATGGGTTTATTAAATGAATTGATTGGTTTTGGAGTCATATTCATAGTTTAAAGCAGACAGCTTTTGACAGAGATCCTCTTCTGAAATTTGGAAATTATTACAGAACGCATTTAGTGATTTAAAAGTATCACGGAGCTGTGTATTGGTAAAACTAAGAAGGATGACAGGGTCTTTTGGCAAATTATCGTACATGGACATAATGAATTCTCCTTTACAAATGAAAAAGTCTTTTGTACGATAACATAAGTATTAAAAAAATGCAATAAATAATAAGGAGAATACATAATGGGAAAAGCAAGCTGTGATTCGTGTGTATATAATGTGTATGATGAAGAGGATGAGTGCTATTATTGTGAAGTAGATATGGATGAAGATGATTTTGCAAGAATGATGCAGGGGCAGTATCGAGATTGTCCATATTATCAGCTGGATGATGAATATGCAGTTGTACGGCATCAGATGTAAAAAAGATTGCTTTCAAGCCGGAAATTTTATATAATAAAGATTAGTGTTTGATGCAGGAATTATCTGTGAAAACACTGAACAGATACGGAAAGGAATAAATATGGATAATTACAATAATGGTAATCAGCCAAACGGCGGCGATGACCGTAACAAAGGGAATAATAATCAGAATAATGGAAAAAACAACCGCAGCGGACAGGGATTTATGATTTATGTCATTACTTCTCTGATTGTGTTGTTTTTTATGACCATGATGATGAATCATTTTACCGAAATGAGCACGGAAGAAATTACGTATTCCGAATTTTTGGAAATGGTAGAAAGTGATCAGGTTGAAGCGGTAGAATTTGATACCTATCAGATTAACATTACTCCAAAGGAGGAAAAATCCGGGCTTTATGAGCAGCAGGTAAGCTATTACTGCGGCTATATTAACGATGAGGCCTTGCTTCCGCTTTTAAAAGAAGAAGGCGTAGAAATATCAAGAGCCATTCCGGATAATACTTCTACCTGGCTATATAATATTTTAAGTTTAGTACTGCCATTAGTATTGATTTGGGTTCTTATGGGCTTTTTGATGAAGCGCATGGGCGGCGGTGCTATGGGTGTCGGCAAGAGCAAAGCAAAAGTATTTAATATGGAAAAAACCACAGGTGTTACCTTTAAAGATGTAGCAGGTCAGGATGAAGCGAAAGAATCTTTACAGGAAGTGGTAGACTTTTTGAATAACCCGTTGAAATATCGGGAGATTGGTGCAAAGCTTCCGAAAGGTGCGCTTTTAGTAGGACCTCCGGGAACAGGTAAGACGCTGCTTGCAAAAGCGGTTGCGGGAGAAGCAGGTGTACCGTTTTTTTCATTAGCAGGTTCTGATTTTGTGGAAATGTTTGTCGGTGTAGGTGCAGCCCGTGTAAGAGACTTATTCCAGGATGCGCAGAAAGCTGCTCCATGTATTATCTTTATTGATGAAATTGATGCGATTGGTAAAAGCCGTGATTCACGTTTTGGAGGAAATGATGAGCGGGAACAGACTTTAAATCAGTTATTAGCAGAAATGGATGGTTTTGATACTTCTAAGGGATTATTGATTTTAGCAGCTACAAACCGTCCTGAGGTTTTGGACAAAGCACTGCTTCGTCCGGGCCGTTTTGACCGCCGGGTTATCGTAGATAAG
>CAYYZV010000361.1:0-1798 GCA_964476275.1 uncultured Roseburia sp. | reverse complement strand
GCTTTCAACTCATCTGTGAAAAACTCTTTCTCAGTTTGAAACAAATCCTTCTTTATTTCATAAAATAATTTATTATATGTACTTTCTTCATCCGACCTCTGCAAAATAAACATGATTTTTTGCGGTCTTGAACAATAATCAGTAATGGAATTATTCAACAATGTGGTAGGAACCGGCGATTTTGTTTTATCTACCTTATCTGTTCCCTTTATTTTTATTCTCGAATCATACCCCATTACTCCATTTGAATTTCCTGTTGCCATTTCGAAATCATTATCACGAGTTACCAGATCCTTTTCTCCTATTTTATAGCACTTGCTATTTCGCAAATCCAGCATCTGTTCCATAATCGCCACTTTTGAATACATTGTAGTCGCATCTCTTCGTGGATTACAAGCCTCTCTGGTAATCGTTCCTTTCATGCATGCTTCAAAAAATTCATTTGCGCTCAAAGTTTCGCTTTTTATCCCTGCCAAGTGCATAAAATTATTCTTACCAAATCTAACCTCGTAATAATCATATGCATCTAACTTCTTCTCTCTGAATATGAACAACAATGTAGTATCGGCATATTCTGAATACAGCTTCGCACTTTTGCACAATATAGATAATAGTTCATCCGGAGTTAATATCCTTGTATTCTGTACTCTATACTTCATAATTCTCCTTAACGTAAAAGAGAAACCTTTGCATCAAAGGTTTCTCCATCAATTCCATAAAAAACTGGTTTCGTTATGGTGCTTTGCCACCAAATCACAGGCCTCTCACCCGCTCGGCTTGATTATCCTCTATGCTAAAGAGTAAATGCAAAGTTTTTACGTTGCCAGCGCAACGGAAGCAAACACCTTATGCTTCGTGCCCTGTTGCCAGGAAGAGATTCCTCTCTTGGTACTTATATTATACTCAAGCTGGTCGAAAATATCAACTGGTTTTGAAAATTTTTATATTTTATCTCCTTCAAAAGAAACTGCATACTGAACAATTCTATTATGAAAACCTTCCATTCCTTGCAAAACACTATTTAAACTTTTATCGATTAATGCCATCCTCCGTAAATTCATCAATGTTTCGCTTTCTTCAGTTTGCATTCTTCATCAGTATACAAATTTTCGCATCCCGGTTCACAA
This sequence comes from uncultured Roseburia sp., assembly GCA_964476275.1. Classification (GTDB taxonomy): domain Bacteria; phylum Bacillota; class Clostridia; order Lachnospirales; family Lachnospiraceae; genus Roseburia. The sequence continues at coordinate 671 of CAYYZV010000361.1, read as the reverse complement.
CTACCAGCTCGAAGATATAATTCCCTATCGCCTAAAATAACCAACAATTTCTTTAGCCTCATTTCGCCGCACAACTTCATCTACTTCATTCGGATTACAGCCCACTAGTTTCTAATGCACGTCTCGTCTTTTTACGTTCAGGAATATACACCTGTAATATATAAAATACATATGCCGCAAAATAACTTATTGCAATGTTATATAGTGTTTTATCTCCGCTCTCATCGCTCCAGAACAAAAACCTTGTAATCTTAGTATCAATAAGCAATTCTGCCGTAGAACCTCTAATCATCCAGAACACAGAAATAACCATAAGTACGGTTAATGTAATCCACAATTTCTCATAGGAGCAAAAGGTTATATGTCATTTAATACTGTATTCAAATTCACTTTTCATAGTACTCCTTCCTATATAACAAGAAAACCCCATCAGACAGATTTCTCTATCTAATGAGGCTCTAATGTCATATCGCCTGATTCCACATCATATTTATTATTTTTTGACATTGAAATCTGCATCGTTTGGCGTAAAATTGGCGTATGGCGTGGTACTGATACCTCGCGAAGCCAGTATTTAAGCCACTTTATTTATCCAATGACTTCATCGTCGGGAAGTGACAGAATTGGCAAACAGAACACGCACCAACCGTAACGAATTTCACTTAAATGAT
>CAYYZV010000360.1:0-1810 GCA_964476275.1 uncultured Roseburia sp. | reverse complement strand
GTTAATAAACTTTTAAATGAAAGAGATGGTCTTGCACTTGGTATCTGTAATGGTTTCCAGGCATTAATTAAATTAGGTCTGGTTCCATACGGCGAAATCCGCCCGCAGACAGTAGACTCTCCAACATTGACTTATAACACCATCGGACGTCATCAGAGTAAGATGGTTTATACAAAGGTTGTTACAGACAAATCTCCATGGTTAGCTCAGGCTGAACTTGGAAAAGTATACTGTAACCCGGCTTCCCATGGTGAAGGACGTTTCGTAGCTCCACAGGAATGGGTAGACAAGTTATTTGCAAACGGACAGGTTGCAACTCAGTATGTAAATGAAGCAGGCAATCCAACCATGGATGACGAATGGAACATTAACGGCTCTTATGCAGCAATCGAAGGTATCACAAGCCCGGATGGCCGTGTACTTGGTAAGATGGCTCATTCAGAACGCCGCGGCAGAAGCGTAGCAATCAATATTTATGGTGAGCAGGATATGAAGATATTCGAATCAGGTGTAGCTTACTTTAAATAAGCCTGAATTATTATAGAAAGGTACACTCCTTTATCCCCAAAAGGCAAAAAGGGACAGCCTAAGAGAACAGAATATTGAGATAAAAAATCAGACCTTGTGTAGAGGAAAACTCCTCTGTACGAGGTCTTTTAATAAGCTTACAAGCGTATAAATTCCGGTTTTCTCTGTTTAAATACAGTAAAATATTCAAATCCGGCATTTTTTAAAATCTCCGGCACTTTCCCAAAATCATATCCAATGTGCTGCGGTGTATGTGCATCAGATCCAATGGTAATAATTTCGCCGCCAAGCTCCCGATAACGGCAGATGATTTCTTCTGTCGGATTTGGATGTCCAAGTCCATATTTAAAGCCGCCGGTATTGATTTCAATGCCCTTTCCCTTAGCAATTAATAATTTTAGAATTTCGTCGATGACCTCCTGATATTGTGTCCAGACATAATTGGTATTCGTCGTTGGACCATAACGCACGACATAATCAATATGCCCATACACATCGAAGCCATCAAAAGCCTGAACATTTTCTAAAATAGATTCGAAATATTCACGGTAACAGTCTTCTTCTTTGCGTCCTTCATAAAAATTCGGAAAATACGGATCAAACCCATGAACAACATGCGAAGATCCAATCACAAAGTCAAATGGATATTGGGATAAGATATCAGTATGTATATCTGTCAAATGCGGCTGCAGTCCTAATTCGACGCCCAGCCTTACCGGAAATTTTGAAGCATATTTTTTCTGTAATGCTAAAACAGATGCAGTATAATTTGGCAGATCCAGCAGAAAAAGCGCAGGATCATCCGGATAATCCATATCTAAATGGTCGGTAAAACAGATGCCGCCGAGTCCGGTATCGATGGCTGTTAAAATCATATCTTCCTGTGGAGCGTTGCTGTCACCGGAAAACTGGCTGTGCATATGGACATCCCAGAGTGGTGAAGAATTCATGGTATTTGCCTCCTAATTAGAGAATAAATTGTTTGTAATGTAAAAAAATCTGTCAATTTAACCAGTATTTTCAGAATATAATAGCCCATTTTTCGAAGGAAAAAAAGACCTTGTACATAAATTTGTACAAAAAAACGGAAAAAAAACGAATTTTTTGTTACTATAGTGAAAAGTTTAACAAGGGGAATAAAAATACTTGAACTTTATAAGGAAATTAGTTAAAATATAGTCAACTTGGGAGCACTGAATTAGGGATTTGTTCAGTGAGTTGCTTCCAAAAAGAATATTACACATAATTCTAGGAGGAATTAAAAATGGCAGTAAGAGTTGCA
>CAYYZV010000359.1:0-1842 GCA_964476275.1 uncultured Roseburia sp. | reverse complement strand
CAGAATCTGCAATCAATATGGGGTCTTCATGCATGATACTAATATCTTCCACCACTCCCTGTCCCAACTGCCCCCAGTCATTCCAGCCACAGCCAAACAGTTTTTCATCTATAATTTCGTATTTCGTTCCATCTCCGACTTTTATCTGCATTTCATTTTGTTCCGGAATATTAGCTTCTTTTGTATTCTCATTATCCTTATTAATTAGAACAAAAACCAAAAGCAAACCTGATAAAACAAGACAATTGATCATAATAATAATCGTCAGAATAATGCGCTTCACCGTTTTCACTGCACTTCTCCTTTGTTCTTCACTTTTTTACTACAACTTCCTCTTTAATACATCTCTTCGTATTCTTCAGAAACTCCTGTATAATACCAGGTTTCTCCGAAATCTTCTGATTCGAAATATATCCTGCAGCAATCATACTTCTCCAAACTCAAAGACGTTTTCAGTACGTTTCCTTCCATATAGGGCATGGTTACATAATCATATTCCGCCAAATCCGGAATTTCCACTTCTACCAGTTCTGTCGGAAGATTTACCCTGGAAAAACTAAGACCTCCATCTACTGTATGATACAATTCGGAGTGGGTTTCCGATGCACCGCCCATCAAAACAAATCCGTTTTTTTCATCCAAAAACCAGATAGAATCCGCAACACCAAACAATTCTTCCGGAAAGGGATCCGGTTCTGTTCTTATCCAGTTTTCCCCGCCGTCAGATGTGGTTTCTATCCTATACCACCGACTTCCTGCTGCGGCATCCACTACTACCAATCTCCACCCGAGTGTTTCATTCAGGAAATAATACACGATTCCATCTTTCCTCGTACTTTTCCCAACTTCATACACGACTTCTTCTTCCATCTCCTCATCCTGAACTGCAATTCTACGAGAACCATCCATATACCGTGCCACCAATTCTTTGTCCGATGTATACACAGAAATCTCATATCCCTGATAAATTCCTTTTTCTGACTTTACCACATCCAAAGGAAGTGTACTGCCATCATTATTTAATACCGTCATTTTCTCATTTGTATAAATGTCAGAATATCCAAAATATTTCAAATAGTAGCTTGAAGCCATATTTTCTTTTGCATATTCCTTAATAGATTTCTGTAGATCGATGTGTTCCATCATTTCAAATAAAGAATCCATCTTTTCGTCTAAAGGATCTATTTGGGAAGTTTCCTCATCTTCTGAACCTCTATTCCCGTCTAACCATACTGTCATTTTTTCACTTTGTCGGCTGTCATAACTTAATAAATAAGTTTTTGATTTTCCCTTAGCATCTCTTCCATAAAAAAAGCTGTAAATACCGGTAATGGTTCCGTCTTCTAAAAAATCAACAGAAAACTGATTTACCAAATACAATTCCTCCGGAAGGTCTATCTTTGTCTCCAAATCTTCAAAAATACCTTGAATTCCATCTTCATATATGTTGTTATGTTTCAGCGTTACTTTTCTGCTATCGGTCCATTCACGAATTTTATCGGAAAGTCTGCCGGAAAAAGGACTGGCACTTTCCACAATTTGTTTTCCATAATATCCTGTCGTAGTCACAAGCAGTATTACTTCCACACAAAGTACTAACATCCATATGTATTCAGGAAGTTTCTTTTGTTCCTGTAATTTTCTCTTATGATAGTTAATTGTCCATATCACAAACCAGACCAGCAACAACACACCACAGCCTACGATTATAGGAGCTCTTCTTCGAAGTCCACCATACATGCATAATGCTGAAAGTGTTTTTACACACTTATAAAAAATCAGAAGGGCAATAGGATTTAAAAGAATCGCCCAGTAGTAAATCAGATTCTTTTTGTTTTCTTT
>CAYYZV010000358.1:0-1849 GCA_964476275.1 uncultured Roseburia sp. | reverse complement strand
TCGTTGTATTAAAAGATGGTGTTATCATGCAGGTTGATTCTCCACAGAAATTATATAATGAGCCTAACAACTTATTCGTAGCTGGATTCATCGGCTCTCCACAGATGAACTTTATCGATGCTGTATGTAAGATTGATGGAAACAAAGTTTCACTTACATTTGACAAGACATCTGTAACACTTCCGGAAGCAAAAGCGAAAAAATTAATCGCTGGTAATTACAACGGAAAGACAGTTGTTATGGGTATCAGACCAGAAAATATTTACGAAGCTACAACACAGACAGATGGCATCGTTGGCGTAGAAATCACAGGATACGAATTATTAGGTTCTGAATCATTATTATACTACACAGTTGCTGGTACACAGATGACAGCTAAAGTTAATTCCAGCTCATCAGCTCGTCGTGGTGATCACATTAAGTTAGCACTTGATCCAGAAATGATTCATGTATTTGATAAAGAAACTGAATTGACAATTACAAACTAATTCGGTAGAATTATATAAGATTATTAACCAAAAACTGGGTACATATTCGTACCCAGTTTTTTAACTTCCAGAAAACGTTGTTTTCTGAAAGTTAAAAGCACTCCGTACAGGATCGCACTGTGTCGGAGCGAAAGACGTCGATAAATCGACCCGCCACAGGCGGAGAATCCCGCTTTGCGGGATTCTATTTCAATTCTATAGGGAGAACCGGATTGATGATTTCGAATCACAAAATTCAAGTATTAATTGACGAAATGCGCGACATTTCAAAAACAGAGATGGTAGTTTATACAGAAAGAGGGAAGATGGCAGCTGCTACCTTTAAACCGGAAAAGGATATGGAAGAAGCAGTGAGGACTTTTGCAGATTCGATGGCGGAAAGTCAGATGCTGGCTGGTTATTTTTTCTTTAAGATTGAGGTAGAAGGCGAGTTAGAATATATTTTATTAACACATTCTTCTTCAGAAGAAGCTTATATGGTAGGGAAAATGGCTGCATGTCAGATTCGTAATCTGGCGATGGCTTATATGGAGCAGTTTGATCGGAATAATTTCATGCAGAATATTTTATTAAACAATATGCTGGTAGTTGATATGTATAATAAGGCCCAGAAACTGCATATTGAGCAGGCGGAGAGGGTTGTATATGTCATCGAAGTGGAAGCGAAAAAAGATGCTGCCGTGATAGAGACTGTTAAAAATTTATTTGTAACAAAAACCAGAGATTTTGTTACAGAGGTTGATGAGAAAAGTATTATTTTGATAAAAGACTGTCGGGAAATGAAAACAGAAGAAGAACTGTATTCATTAGCATGTATGATTATAGATAATATGCACACAGAAGCCATGGTAAAGGTGCGTGTAGGCTATGGAAATCGGGTGCATAATTTACAGGATATTAGTAAATCTTATGATGAAGCTATGATGGCGTTAGAGGTTGGACGTATTTTTTATGCAGAAAAAGAGATTATCAGCTATAGCCTGTTAGGAATTGGCCGGCTGATTTATCAGCTTCCTATGAGTTTGTGTGAGATGTTTATTAAGGAAGTATTTGAAGATGGCATACCAGATGTGTTCGATGAAGAAACGATGGTAACAATACAGAAGTTTTTTGATAATAACTTAAATATTTCAGAAACAGCAAGACAGCTTTACGTGCATCGTAATACGCTTGTCTATCGTTTGGAACGTTTAGAAAAGATAATCGGATTGGATATCCGTAAATTTGAAGATGCGATGACCTTTAAGATTGCATTAATGGTAATCGCACATATGGAATGGCAGAAAAATGGAAAGTAGAGGTTTTGGAATGGCAAAGTCATCCTATGATGCAAGTAATATATCGGTTTTAGAGGGATTAGA
>CAYYZV010000357.1:0-1867 GCA_964476275.1 uncultured Roseburia sp. | reverse complement strand
ATAAAGATTCTGATAAACGAGTGCTATGCCATTATGAGAAAAGAAAAAAAGATTGTTTCATTAGAGGGATATGCACAGGATACAGGTATTGTAACAGTAAGCGAGACAGAAAGTTATTCCGATCTATATGAAGCTATTTACAGGCTGCCGGAACAGATAAAGATAACGGTGCTGCTTTATTATATAGAAGGGTATCGTGTAAAGGAGATTGCAGATTTACTGGATTGTACGGAAAGTGCGGTAAAAAACCGGCTTTTACGTGGGCGAGAACAATTAAAGAAGGAATTGGAATAGGAGGTTTCGTATGCAGTTAAAAGATAGAAAAGATGAATTTCCAAAGATGCCGATGGAAATAAGAACGATGATAGAAAAAGAAGTAGAAAAGCAGATGCATAACAATGTGGTTGTTCCAATAAAAAGGAAAACTTTTCCCAAAAGAAAGGTGATAGTGGCAATTTTAGCAGCATCACTGACACTTGGGACAACCGTATTTGCAGCCGTGCAGTATTATAAAATGACCGTAGAAAAGATAGGCGAATATGGAGCAGAGACAAGAATTGACTTGATAGAAGAAGGAATAGAGAGAAATGAAGTTGTAATTGAAAACGAAACAGATATGCTATCACCGGTAGAAAAAGCTGTGGTAGAAGTACCAGAGGTCGTATGTGAGGTAGGCTATGTGCCGGAAGGAATGGTACAGTTTGAAGAACAGAAGTATCGGGATGAACGAGGTCATTATGTAAACAATGGCTTTTCCTTTGTTTTTTATGCAATGGATTTAGGAGATGATGCGTTTGAAATGTTTGACGAGGATATTGCGTATCAGGAAGAACTTGTCATAGGGGGAAGAGAAGTTATTTATTTAGAAAAAGTGGCTGCAGAGAACGGAATGAATCCTTTTAAGAAGATGTATGTTTTCTATCCGGAAGTACATTATGTGATGGAACTTTTTATTGATAGTGGGACACCAAAGGAAGAGGCTGTCAAATTTGTAGAGGGAATCACACTGCGTCTTGCAACAGAAGCGGATGATAAAAAGTCAATTGTGAAGGATTGGACATGGAGCAGGTATATAGAGAGTATTACAGAAGTGTATGAACCTGTTGATACTACCGATGATTACCGTATGTTAAAGAAAGATTTTGTGACGCGGGAAATTGGAGAAACCGTCCATGCAGGTGATTTAACTGCCTGTGTAGAAAAAGTAGAAGTATTTGATGATATTAATGTTCTTTCGCCGGAGTATATGGATAGGGATATGCTGCTTTACATGAAAGTAATAGATAAAGAAGGAAATTTACTGGAGGGAGAAAAAACATATTATAAGCGGGGGAATGGTGTGGATACCGTGGATGAACTGCTGAAAACAGAAAGTGTACCTCTCAAGTTGGTATATGTGACTGTTGCTTATACTAATAACGGAAATGAGGATTTGGAAGAGGCAATTTTTAATGGTGCCTTGTTAAAAGTAGTGGAAGAGGGAGAAGAACTGGTTATCTGGGACAAGAAACAAAATGATGAAAATATAGAGCGTGGTTATACCGAATGGTTTGATGGAGAGATGTTCTATTATGACGTGCATGGAGGAGAAAGAAATAATAATTATATTCCTTCCATTAAGGCAGGTGAAACGGTAAAGGTACACATGGGATTTATTGTAGAAGAAGAGGTTTTACCGATGATGTATCTGAATCTGGATAATTACAGCAGCCAGCTGCAATTTAGTGAGACTGCTTTGGAAATTGGATATATTGATATTAGACAATAAATGTATACGAATTGTAAGCTTCTGTGTCCTATGATAGAATATTATTACAAAAAAGCACAAGGTGTACAAAAATGAGGTAAGGGATATGAAAAAATGGAT
>CAYYZV010000356.1:0-1870 GCA_964476275.1 uncultured Roseburia sp. | reverse complement strand
AGTTCTATCCTTAAAGAGTAGCGGAATCGATTTTTAACAAAGAATATTGACTTTCTCAAGGTAAATTGTTAAACTACTGATATTAATTTGTCTATGATTAAAATTGATTGTAGACAATAGAAAAAGGAGAGAGATAGTATGAGTAGTACAAGCATTATTATTCTGTGTACAATTTTCGCATACATGGGTATCTTAATTGGAGTTGGAGTATATAACTCTAAGAAGAATTCAAGTAGTGAAGATTTTTACCTCGGTGGCAGAAGCATGGGACCATACGTTGTTGCCATGAGTGCAGAAGCAAGTGATATGTCAAGTTGGCTTTTAATGGGGCTTCCGGGAGTTGCATATCTTACAGGCTTGGCAGATCCGTTTTGGACAGCTGCCGGACTTGCGATTGGTACCTATTTAAACTGGTTGTTAGTTTCAAGAAGATTAAGACGTTACTCTGAAATTGTAGATGCAATTACAGTTCCAACATTTTTTGCAAAGCGTTTCCATGATAAGAAGAATGTTATTTCTGCAATTTCTGCAACGTTAATTATTATTTTCTTTATACCATATGTAGCATCGGGATTCGCAGCATGCGGAAAGTTGTTCAATACTTTATTTGGCTTGGATTATCAGGTGGGCATGATTTTATTTGCAATCATTATTGTCATTTATACGATTATGGGTGGCTTTACTACAGTAGCTACAAATGACTTTATCCAAAGTATTGTTATGTCAGCAGCGCTTATTTCTGTTACAGTATTTGGTGTATCTCAGGCAGGTGGAATGAATGCGGTTATGGAAAATGCGAAAGCATTGCCGGGATATCTTTCCCTTACTATGAGTCATCATGCAGCTTCGAATACTGCTACACCATATGGAATACTAACAACCGTTTCTATTTTGGCATGGGGACTTGGATATTTTGGAATGCCACATGTCCTTGTAAGATTTATGGCCATCGGAGATGAAAAAGAGTTAGTAGTTTCAAGAAGAGTTGCATCTGTTTGGGTAGTAATTGCAATGGGGGTTGCAGTATTTATCGGTATTGTGGGTTTGGCTATGGTTGGGTCAGGTTCTATGGAAGCATTAGCAGACCCAGAAACAGTAATTATTGCAATAACAGACCTTCTTGCTAAAAATGGAGTTTTAACAGCAATTTTAGGTGGACTTATTCTTGCTGGTATTCTTGCAGCGACAATGTCAACAGCAGATAGTCAGTTATTAGTAGCTGCTTCCGGAGTATCTGAAGATATTATTCGTGACTTTATGGGGAAAAAACTTACTGAAAAACAGAGCCTTTTCATTGCTCGTCTTACAATTTTGCTGGTATCATTGATTGGAGTATTTATTGCCAGAGACCCTAACTCAAGTGTATTTGGTATTGTATCCTTTGCATGGGCAGGTATAGGAGCAGCCTTTTCAGCAGTTATGCTTTGTGCGCTTTTCTGGAAACGTACAACATTACAGGGAGCAATTGCAGGTATGATTTCCGGTGGTGTAATGGCATTCGTATGGAAATATGCGATTCGTTCATTAGGCGGAATTTTTGACATTTATGAATTGCTTCCGGCATTTTTATTATCATTCGTAGTAATCGTAATTGTAAGTTTATTTACAAAAGCTCCTTGTCAGGATATTATGGATGAATTTGAAAAATCTAAGAAACCTATTTAGGTGCTTTGTATTTCTTGAAATGCCAACGAAGATATGCGTCGAATAGTGGAATTAGTAGTAATAATGGAAGAACGACATCAAAGATTGCACAAGAAATGCTATAACTTATGATTGATACATAATGTAAACTCAGAAATGATTTTGCTGCGACAGAATTATTTCTGAGTTTTTTATTTAAAACTTTCCCTTAGTTATAAGAATCACA
>CAYYZV010000355.1:0-1897 GCA_964476275.1 uncultured Roseburia sp. | reverse complement strand
TATCGGACCTCTTTTTGAGTCCGTTGGTCATGGTTATGAGACTACCGATTATAAAAAGCTGGACAGTCGATTAGGTGATAATGAAGATTTAAAGAATTTTGTGGCAGAATGTCATGAAAAAGGCATTCGTGTTATTTTTGATGGTGTTTTCAATCACACAGGACGTGATTTCTTTGCGTTTAAGGACATTAAAGAAAAGAGAGAAAATTCACGTTATAAAGATTGGTATTGTAATGTAAATTTCTGGGGCAATAACGAATACAATGATGGTTTTTGCTATGAGAACTGGGGAGGATATAATCTTTTAGTAAAATTAAATCAGCGTAATCCGGAAGTAAGAGATTATATTTGCGATGTGATTCGTTTTTGGGTATCAGAATTTGATGTAGACGGAATTCGTTTGGATGCTGCGGATGTGCTGGATTTTGAGTTTATGCAGGCATTGCGTCGAGTGGCAAATGAAGTGAAACCGGAGTTCTGGTTGATGGGTGAGGTAATTCATGGTGATTATACCAGATGGGCAAATGACAATACCCTTCATTCAGTAACAAATTATCATTTGCACAAAGCATTGTATTCAGGTCACAATGACCATAATTATTTTGAAATTGCCCATACTGTAAAGCGTTTAAATGATATGGGCGGATTAAAATTGTATAATTTTTCTGATAATCATGACGTAGAGCGTATTTATACAAAGTTAAATAACAAGAAACATTTTGCACCGGTGCATATTTTGGTATATACTCTTCCGGGTGTGCCATCTATTTATTATGGTTCTGAGTTTGGTATCGAGGGCAAAAAGGAACGCTGGTCAGATGACTCTTTGCGTCCGGAATTACATTTAGAGGACTATAAGGATGCGATCAAAACAAATGAATGTACAGCATTGATTGCAAAATTAGGAAAGATGCGTCAGCGTGTGAAAGTCCTTTCTTATGGTGATTACAGAGAGTTATTACTTACAAACAGACAGTATGCGTTCTCACGCAGCTGTGATGGAGTTACAGTAGTTGTTACTGTTAATAATGATGAAAGCGATTATGTAATGACACTTCCATGCGGAAATGCAGCAGAATATATTGGTGTATTGTCTGGACAGAGAGTGTCTGTTGTAAATGGAAATATTGTAGTGAATGTACAGAGAAACGGTGGCGATATCTGGATTCCATATGTGGAACAGGAAACAGAACCGGAAGTGGTACCAGAATCTACAGAAGAAGCTGTTGCTGCAGAACCGGAAGCTCCTGTGGAAGAGGGTGTACGCTCAGAAGAGAATGCTGTTTCAGAAATAGAAGTGATTTTAGATGAGGCGGCTGTAGAGAAAGCTCTGTCTATAGCAGAGGAATTGGCATTGGCTGTTATGGAAGAAGAAGCTTTTGCAGAAGAAGATATTGCGGTACTCGAAGAGAAAATCATTCAGGAAGCAGCAGTATTGGAAGAGTCTGAAAATGAACAGATAGCTGCTGAAGTAAGTGAAGAACCGGTATTAGAGGTTACCGATATTATGTCTGATGTTGTGAAATCAGCAAAAGAGGCCTGCGAAAAATCCTTTGAAGAAGGAAGAATTGCAGGACTTCAGGAAGCGATTTTGGCAATTATGGAATGTAATGGTTATGTAACCGATCAGATGAGAAATGATGTCAAGAATCAGACACATATTCCATCTTTGATTAATTGGGTAAAGAGTTTTCGATAAGATATAAAAAAGTCTCACAGATATCAGAAAGAGTGGGATGGAATATAAATTTGATTTTAAAAAGACAAGATATGGAAATTTCCACACCTTGTCTTTTTTAATAGTCTAATTATTTATTTTCATTTTCCTGCATTTTCATTGCACGAACTTTTAATGGAAGTCCGAATAATGTAATGAAGCCTTCTGCATCATGGTGGT
>CAYYZV010000354.1:0-1907 GCA_964476275.1 uncultured Roseburia sp. | reverse complement strand
AAATGGAAGTTTGTAAGTCAAAAACAACTACATTTTGTGCATTTCGTCGTTTTGCCAATATGTTATACATCTATATTTTGTGCAACTTGTCGCATTTATCCAAAAGATACTTTTCCAATAAATTCACATCAAATTTAGGGATATAGTTCTTTTTCATAAAACAGATTTCCCTCTCTGATGCTTTATGAAATCCATATGGAGAAATCTTGCCTCTTACGTCATACAGACCATTGGCAATAAATATCGCACAATGTTCTTCCACACGGTTAATCATTAATAAAGAATCCGCAACTCTTGAATGAAGATAATTTGCAAACCAATAACAACCCCCAGACAAAAAATATTTTTTCCAGTCGTTCCCTTGAAAATAGTTTTCAAGTGCTTTTAACAATTCAACATATATTTCCATATTTATCACTTCCATAATAAACAAGATTATGCAAGTAACGATTGAATTATTAATCATACTGTGTATATCTGTGTTTCATTGTCATACTAAAAATCAAAAGGACTATAACATTCCACCAATATGCAAAATGTTATAGCCTTCATTTATTACTGATTCATTTTCTTCACTAATGCAACGATCATATCCGCTGCTTCCTGAATCCCAATCTTATCCGTATCAATACAAAGCTCATAATTATCTGCTGTCCCCCAGATTCTGTTTGAATACTGGTTGTAATAAGCAGCACGCTCTCTATCAACTTTCTTTACTTTTGAAATGCTGTCCTGCTCTGTTACATGGTCTCGTTCCATAACACGCTTCACTCTTGACATAAAAGGTGCTGTAATGAAAACCCTAAACAGATCATCTCTTCCTTTCAAAATCTGATCCGCACGTCTTCCAACAATAACACAAGCCCCTTCTTCGGCAACCAGCTCGATAATCTCTCTTTGTGCTTTTGCTGCCATATTCTCAATCTGACTATGTTCCTTTGATGTAAAGCCAGTATAACTGTAAAGCATCTGTGATTTTACAGCCTTTTCATCCATACTTTCCAGGAACTTCATATTTAACCCACTCTTTTGGGCTGCTCTTTCCAGAAGCTCAGAATCGTAATAAGGGATTCCCAACTGCTCAGCAATCAATTTTCCTACCGTACGGCCGCCTGAACCATAGGAACGTCCAATAGTAATAATTCCTTTTATGTTAGAATTTAGTTTTACTTCTGTTCGCTTTTCAGGCAATGCCTTTGCGCTTACCTTTTCTTCATTACTAAGTTCTTTATTTGTCCGTACAATTACAACAACGGATGCAATACCGGTTAAAATGTCCGCAACAGGCATAAACAAAAGTACACCATCTAATCCCCAGAAAATCGGGAGGATAATAGGAAGACCCACACCAAATAAAATTTCTCTCATCAGAGATAATGCTGTAGATTCTTTTGCTTTTCCTAATGACTGGAGGAATATAAATGTTCCCTTATTTACACAAGACAGCATTGTCATAGAGAGGAAAATACGGATACACTTCACTGAGAAATCCATGTAATATACGCTTTCGTTCGCTGCACCAAACATATTTGTGAGCTGTACAGGGAACAACATAAAAATAATAGTAGCAATCAGACCAACCGCTGCTTCTGCAAAAATAAGTAGCTTCATCAGTTCACGTACACGGTCAAATCGCTTTGCTCCCACATTATACCCTGATACCGGAATTACTCCAGCAGATAATCCAACTGCAATCGAAATGATGATCTGGAAGAACTTCATTACAATACCCACAACCGCTGTTGGAATATGCGCATATTCTGCCTGAGAAAACACTGGATCTAATGCACCATATTTTGTGACCATGTTGAGAACTGCTGCCATTGAAAACACAATTGAAATCTGAGAAAGGAAACTTGTCATTCCCAATGGAAGAATTTTCTTCATCACGCCAAAATCAAAATGAA
>CAYYZV010000353.1:0-1934 GCA_964476275.1 uncultured Roseburia sp. | reverse complement strand
TTAACATACTAACACGTTCATCAATAGAAAACAATGAGTTTTTTGCGCTATTATGAAGAACGCTTACTACTAATTCGTCTACAATTCCAGCAGAACGTTTAATAATATCTAAATGCCCCAAAGTAGGCGGATCAAAACTTCCCGGATATACAGCTCTTCTCATTTCAAATAAACCTGGCCTTTCAAAACTGTAACTTTAAATTTTTAATTAGCTTTGCGAATAAACGCATGGGCATTTGTCTTATATCGTTTATGCTTCACTAGATTATACCCCATCTCTTCTAAATAATCAAAGGTAGTTTCCAAAGAAGCCTCAACAACTATTAATGTATCTTCATGTATCAAAGATGAATGCTTCAAATAGTCCAACACATTCTTTTCATAAAGCTGATTATATGGCGGGTCCATAAAAATAACATCAAACTGATATTTTCCCTCCATACTGCGAAGTGCTGTCAATACATCACTTTGTATCAGCTTTGTCTCCTGTGTAAACTTGGTAAAACGAATATTCTCTTCAATGCATGCCGCTGCTTTCTTATTATTTTCAACAAAAACGGCAAATTTAGCACCTCGGCTGACTGCCTCTAATCCAATCTGGCCGCTGCCTGCAAATAAATCTAAAAAGTAAGCTCCCGGCACTTCATTCTGAAGCATATTAAATAATGTCTCTTTAATACGATCTGTCGTAGGTCTGGTATCTATTCCATCTATTGTCTTTAGTGGAAGACTTCTTGCTGTTCCTGCGATAATTCTCATAATTCCTCTTTCTGCCATAAACATTGATTTACGGCTATTCTATTTCTGCACTCTTACTATTTAAAATCATTTCTTCCAACAGACACAATGCCCGTTTTGCAGCACTTTCCCTTACCATTAGACGGTTTCCTGAGAATACATGATGCTCTACTTTTGTCCTGCCATTTAAGAAACATCCAATATAGACCGTTCCTACCGGACTTTTCTTTGTTCCGCCATCCGGACCGGCAACTCCCGTTACCGATAAGGCAGCCTTTGTTCCGGCAGTTTTTGCTGCTGAAACTGCCATATTCTCTGCCACTTCTCTGCTTACTACTCCATATTTCTCAATGAGTTTTTCATCGACACCTATCATTTTAACTTTGGCAGCATTTGAATAAGTCACATAACCTTCCTGAAAAAACTCTGATATTCCCGGTACATTTATCAGCATAGAAGCAATCATGCCTCCGGTGGCTGATTCTGCCGTAGATAGTGTAATCTTATATTGTTTTAGTAATTGATAAACACGTTCTTCTATATTCTGCATTTTTTTTAATTATTGTAACTATTTTTTATGAAAATTGCCTTGGCTCTGAATAGTTACAAATTACTTCTGCTCCTTTAAAACATCCACATTTTTAGCAACATAGTCTACTAAAGAAACGACTGTCAAAATTAATGAAATCCAAATGAGCACTTTTCCAAGAATCACCATAACACTATTCTGAATATTTAACATTAAAACAATTACCATAATCATCTGGAAGGTTGTCTTAAACTTGCCCCAGTAGCTTGCTGCAATTACTATGCCATTATCAGAAGCAATTAAGCGGAAGCCGCTGATAATAAATTCTCTTGCAATGATAATGCAGACAATCCATGCTTCCAGTCTGCCCATTTCTACTAAACAAATTAACGCAGAACAAACTAAAAGTTTATCTGCCAACGGGTCCATAAACTTTCCAAAATTAGTTACAAGATTATATTTTCTTGCAATTTTACCGTCTAATAAGTCTGTCAGGCTCGCAACCACAAAAATAACTGTGGCAATCAAATCATATCCATTCAGTAATAATATTACAAATGGAACAATCAAAATACAGCGAAAAATTGTAAGTTTATTTGGTAAATTCATACTCATATTCATTTCCTCCTAAAATATATGAAATACTTTATCTTATAGTTTCTTTTCA
>CAYYZV010000352.1:0-1936 GCA_964476275.1 uncultured Roseburia sp. | reverse complement strand
CACTTTTATTCCCAATGCCGGTTCTTATTATCGGTACATATGATGCAGAAGGCAATCCGAACGCAATGAATGCCGCATGGGGTACCATTACGGATTTTCAGGAAATTACGATCAGTCTGGCACCGCATAAGACAACCGAAAATTTTGCAGTAACGGGTGCATTTACTGTCAGTATTGCAACAGAAGATACCGTTGCAGCCTGCGATTATGTGGGCATTGTTTCGGGAAAGGATGTTCCGGATAAGTTTACGAAAGCAGGATTTCATGCAACGAAGAGTGAAAAGGTAAATGCTCCATTGATAGATGAGCTTCCAATGGCTTTGGAATGCAGGGTAAAAAGCTATGAAGATGATATTCTGATTGGTGAAATCGCGAATGTAACAGCAGATGAACGTATTTTAACGGATGGGAAAATTGATCCAAAAAAATTAAAACCAATTGCATACGATCCTGCAAATAATACCTACCTGGCACTCGGTGAAGTGGTAGGAAAGGCATTTGCAGATGGACTTGCATTAAAATAGCATCATTATAAATAAGATAGGGGGGCAGCCTGTAAAGTGAGAAACAGGCTGTCCTTGTTTTTTGTGAGATTGAGGTTATTCTACCCTGGTTGTTGTTTTTATAAGCTGCCAAGACAGAAAATATTAATAAATGGATAACTTTTTTCGCAAAAACATTCCGGTGCTGCACTGTAAAGCCGTTCCACATAATGTGCCAGTAATTCTTTTTCAGTATCAGTCAGATTAAACACAATCGTATCACCCAAAAATGCTTTAAATGTATTGTTATCATGTACTTTTTGGTGAACAGAGAGATTTATTCCGAAATATTCATTTCCAAGCTGCAGCTCCCTGTTTTCGAACGAGTTGATTCTTTCTAAAAATTCTTTGTAGGATTCCATGCAGTATTCCTTTCTGTTGTGCAGAGCTTTTTGTTTCAGTATCTTTTGAAATAGTATAAACAGAATTTCTATTTCCGTCAAATTCCCATTTTTTATAGGTTTAGGTAGATTTAAGCCTTGATCTCAAAAATTTCCATAAAACAGGAAAAAACATTTTTACGATTGTAGCAGTCAGGGAGCGTCGGTTTAGAAATCGTGGATTTGTCAATCTGCCGTTTTGTACCATGTATGGTGCTTAAATATGAGGATATTACATCATATAATGGCGAATGGATGAATTTACTGGTGGCAGTTCTTTTTGTCGGCGGATTATGGGCAGTTCTGGAATTGCTGCATCCGTTTGTATATTTTCTGGTAGAGATGATTCCGAATATAGGATTAAAAGTTTTTGATGCGCTGATTGGCGGTGTTATAGGTATAGATTTTTTGATTACATTATATGCTCTATATAGGAATCGTGACAACTGTAAGATAAATACGTTTAAACAGAAAAATCAGAGACTGGAAAGTGACCTGAATGGTCGTATTTATGAACATATTTGGAGACGGTTAAATAATGCTTACCCAAACATGGAGAGTGAATCTGAGCAGAAAACGGTATTTGCCGGTGGAATTTGTTTAGATAAGCTTATTTGGGTGTTTCTTGTGTCGGCATTATTGGGAGATATCATAGAAACATTATATTGCAGAGCAGTTGGCGGCGTTTGGATGAGTCGATCGAGTGTTCTGTATGGGCCATTTAGTATTGTATGGGGAATAGGAGCTGTTGTATTGACACTTGTTTTTTCGAAATTTGCACATAGGCCGGATCGTTATATCTTTTTAATTGGGGCATTCTTGCAACGGAAAAGAAACAGAAACAACACAATATTAATAGTAAGTGTTTATTACGAACTGAATAAGCTGTGGTATAAATTATGTGATGGATGTATATAATACCTTCGAGATATATGCGCATAATCAAAGAATTCGAACTCTCTATACTTGCGCATAATCAAAGAATAGTCTATAATATGCGCATAATCAAAGAAT
>CAYYZV010000351.1:0-1954 GCA_964476275.1 uncultured Roseburia sp. | reverse complement strand
ATCCGGACCTTATGCCGGTAGATGAATACGATTTAGCTGGTTTTGCAGTAGGTGTTGTGGATAAAAAAGACATTATTACAGGTGCGAACTTAAAGGCAGATGACGTAATTATTGGTATGGCATCTTCCGGTGTACATTCCAATGGTTTCTCATTGGTTCGTAAGATTTTCAAAATGGATGCTGAAACTTTAAATACATATCATGAAGAATTAGGAAAAACTCTTGGTGAAGCATTGATTGCGCCAACCAGAATTTATGTAAAAGCATTAAAATCGATAAAAGAAGCTGGCGTTACTGTTAAGGCATGCAGCCATATCACAGGCGGCGGTTTTCAGGAAAATGTTCCGCGTATGCTTCCGGAAGGAAAACATGCAGTTATCGAGAAAAACAGCTACGAAGTTCCTGCAATCTTTAAGATGATGGCAAGAGAAGGAAACGTAGAAGAAGATATGATGTACAATACTTATAATATGGGTATTGGTATGATGGTTTGTGTAGATCCGGCTGATGTGGATAAGACAATGGAAGCGATCAAGGCAGCAGGAGATACACCATATGTAATCGGTAAGATTGTGGATGGAGAAAAAGGAGTAACCTTATGCTAAAAATAGCGGTATTAGTATCTGGCGGCGGTACCAATTTACAGGCAGTGATTGATGCAATTGAGAATGGAACCATCACCAATACAGAGATAAAAGTAGTTATCAGCAATAATAAAAATGCATATGCTTTAGAACGTGCCAAAAATCATGGCATTGAGGCACTTTGTATTTCTCCAAAGGATTATGAGACCAGAGCAGAATTTAACGAGGCATTTCTTGAGAAATTAAATTCATATAACGTAGACCTTGTAGTTTTGGCAGGCTTTTTGGTGGTAATTCCGGAAAAGATGGTGCAGCAGTACAGAAATCGTATCATTAACATTCATCCGTCATTGATTCCATCTTTCTGCGGAACTGGCTTTTATGGCTTAAAGGTGCACGAAGGTGTGCTTTCCCGCGGAGTGAAAGTGACAGGTGCTACGGTGCATTTTGTTGATGAAGGAACGGATACAGGTCCAATTATTTTACAGAAAGCAGTAGAGGTACAGCAGGGAGATACTCCGGAAAGTTTACAGCGCCGTGTTATGGAGCAGGCAGAATGGATTATTATGCCGCAGGCGATTGATATGATTGCAAATGGCCGCGTGTCTGTAGCAGACGGACAGGTTATTATCACAGAGTAGAAAGGATAATAGATATGAAGGTACTTATCGTAGGAAGCGGCGGACGTGAACACGCGATTGCATCTGCAGTTGCAAAAAGTCCGCGGGTAGAAAAGATTTATTGTGCACCGGGCAATGCAGGAATTGCTGCATTAGCAGAATGTGTAAATATTGGTGCAATGGAATTTGATAAATTAGTGGCATTTGCAAAAGAAAATGCAATTGACTTCACAATCATTGGTATGGATGACCCGTTAGTAGGCGGTGTTGTGGATGCGTTCGAGGCAGAGGGCTTAAAGGTATTCGGACCAAGAAAAAATGCAGCTATCTTAGAGGGTTCCAAAGCATTTTCAAAGGACTTAATGAAAAAATACAATATTCCAACAGCTGCATATGAGAACTTTACGGACCCGGCTGCAGCTTTGGCTTATTTAGAAACAGCAAAATTTCCAATCGTATTAAAGGCAGATGGTCTTGCATTAGGAAAAGGTGTATTAATCTGTAATACATTAGAAGAAGCAAAAGACGGCGTAAAAGAAATCATGGAAGACAAGAAATTTGGTTCAGCCGGAAATACCATGGTTATCGAAGAGTTTATGACCGGACGTGAAGTATCTGTTTTATCTTTTGTAGATGGAAAGACGATTCAGATTATGTCTTCTGCACAGGATCACAAGCGTGCAAAAGACGGTGACCAGGGCTTAAATACAGGTGGTATGGGAACCTTCTCACCAAGCCCATTCTATACAG
>CAYYZV010000350.1:0-1959 GCA_964476275.1 uncultured Roseburia sp. | reverse complement strand
AATTTATTCAAAATGATGCCTATAATATATGATTTAAGATAAACAAAGGTTTTATTCATTAACTGCCGGAGCCCTTCTTAATATAGTGTTTCGTTAGGGTATGATTAAGTGACGTTATGAAATAGCCCTCAAAAGTGTTTCAAATAAATTGTTTTTGATATTTGAAATATGTCATAAATAAAACCATATCCTATTGACATACTTTTAATTTTGTGGTATAATAAAATTATCAAATAAACAAAGGAGGTTATGTATGAGAGTTGGTTATATCAGGTGTTCGACCTTGGAGCAAAACGAGGCACGCCAGGTAAAAATGATGGAAGAGCAGAATACAGAAAGAGTATTTATTGATAAAGCAAGTGGAAAAAACACAGACAGAACCGCATTTAAGGAAATGATGTCCTTTGTACGTTCAGGTGATACGGTCATTTGTGAAAGTATTTCAAGAATTGCCAGAAACACACGTGACCTGTTATCTATTGTTTCAGAACTAACAGAAAAAGGCGTTGAATTTATAAGTTTAAAGGAACAAATCGATACTACAACACCCCAAGGGCGGTTTATGATTACTGTTTTTGGAGCTTTGGCAGAACTGGAGCGTGAAAACATTCTGGAGCGTCAAAGAGAAGGCATAGAAATAGCAAAAGCCGAGGGCAAGTACAAAGGAAGAAAACCTATTGAGGTTGAAAATTTCCCCAATATCTATAATCAATGGAAGTCAGGGGCTATAACCGCCCGACAAAGCATGAGAATTTTAAATTTAAAACCTAATACATTTTACCGTAGGGTTAAGGAGTATGAATCAACATTATAAATGTCGAACATCTTCTATCTAAGAAATGGTGGTGGTACTATTACAGTGCCGCCATTATTTATTTTGTGCAGAAAAATCATATTTACTGAAATTCTTTAAAAAACATATTATTTTTACAGATTTTATAGGCATTTTTATTTTAGGACAAATTTATTCTAATTGTTTCTCCGTCAGTGATTTTATTATAATTATTACTGTATTTTTCTCTTATTATAGAAGATTTTTTTATTCGGGTAAAAAGACCACACATTATAGATATAGGTTCGGGAAGATTACCCCGTAGGTCTTTTTAAAGATTTGACGAATCACTATAATCGATGTATCATCCAAATACAATGTAAGTATAATGTCGGTAAAAAGACCCCCACATAAAAAATATAAAAAAATATATGTAATGCGGGGGTGATATTACCAAAATTACAAAAGGAGTTGATGATGAATTATAAAGAGTTTTTAGAAAAATTAGGGAATCCTGACCCAATATGTTTTGTTGATAATAATATAGTAATTAGTCTGAAAGATGTACCAAAATATATTAACGAGCATGAAATTTTCTTTTTGCCTAATGTCGGTGGAACAACAATAGCAGAAATAACAGAGTTCAAAGCATTCTTTGTTGATTTGGATGCGGGAAAGATTTCCAAGGATGAGTTTTTACCTGGGAAAGCAGTTAAAAAATATAAAACGGAGCAATGGAAAAAAATTAATTCCTTTGCCATACCGCCCTCATTTGTAGTTGAGACGAGAAATGGTCTCCATCTTTATTGGAAAATTCAAGAAAAGATATCTCTTGAACTTTGGCAAAGTATTGAGGATGCATTGGTAAAATGGTTTGATGGCGATACAAACGCAAAAAATGCTGCGAAACAACTAAGACTACCTGGTTCTGTTTGGAGAAAAAACCCTAAGTACCCAGAATACCCTTGTAGGGTTCTGAAATATAATGATGTTTACACTTATATCGCATCATACTGCAAATTGTTTAATATTTCTGAATCTACAGCTCAGACGACATCTGAGAAAAAGAATGCCAGATTCCGTTATGCGAAATCAACAGCACCAAAAAACAAGTCAATATCACCACGAGTTTTCACAAATTACAAGCAGGTTTTTGACTATCTGACAAAAGAAATTTCAATGTTTGA
>CAYYZV010000349.1:0-1975 GCA_964476275.1 uncultured Roseburia sp. | reverse complement strand
TTTATGCTGCAACCAGCTCATTTATTTTTTTGTAGTACGAATACAGTCTTCTATCTCTTGGATTCTCTAATATAACAAGCCTCTGTGACAAGATTGATTTTCTATTCCCGCATATGATTGCGTCAATCGGAACCCCAAACCACTGACTTAATGCATACAGGTTGTCCATCGATGGCATATTGATACCACTACACCAATTATATAAACTTTGCACACTTGTGAGGTTTAAATACTTTTTTACATCTTTCGGCGTAATTCCGCGCTTGTCCATGATTCTGCGGAGATTGATTCCGGTTTCCTTAAGGTTAATTGTAGGGAACATAAGACACCTTCCTTTCATCTGTTACTAATAATACAAAGCATATATCGCCTATAATCAGCCATATCGATGTATTTTTTCTTTTCACGGCCGATTATCTACTAGTCAAATAAAGAATCCATGTCTATAACGTTAGTAAAAGCTCCGCTATATTCATTGTATTTCAATCCAAATGTAGTAATTAGTGTGCTATGAATAGCCATCTTCGGAGATAACTCTTCCGAAAGCAATGATATTCTGTTGCGTAAAACTTTATCATAATTCTTGTCTACCGAAAACTCTTCCCCGTAAAATTTCATTTCACACATATTGACGATATTATCTTTTCGCTCAATAATCATATCTATCTGTGTACCGGTTTCCTCTCCCTTTCGTTTAGACCATGTAGATTGATTTGTACTCACGCCACTGATTCCAAGTGCTTTCTTTATCTGCTTTATATGATTAAAACAGACATTCTCAAAAGCAAGCCCTCTCCACGTTACGACATTTTGCGAACCTATATTGGAAAGCCAAAAATCATTGCTAAGCTCCTTTTTGTTCTCCACAAATCTTAGATAAAAATTGCAAAAAGAATCTGTCAGCTTATAATATTCTTCTTTTTTACTGTATCCAAACGGAACATATTTTATAATAAAATCACTGGCTATTAGAGCAGACAAAGCTTTCGTTAATGTGCCTCCTACCGTCATCCCTGCCGCTTCAGCTAATTCCGAGCGTGTACATCCGTAATGTTTAGCTCCAATTGCTCGGATAAGAGAAATCATCGTCTCCGGATTGTTAAATATCGCGCTAAACAATCTATTAAATTCATTTAGTAAAGGAGCATTCTTTTTAAAGAATAATTCATCCACATTCTGAGCCAGACTTAATCCACTTTGGTAATAACTCAAATAATATGGTATACCTCCGGTTATCATATACGATTGTATGATGTCATACCTGGACATCTTTATATTTTCACTGATGAAGTATTGCTCGCATTCTCCAAGCGAAAACGGTGCAAGCTTTATTTCACATGTTAATCTGTTATAGAGACCACCATGATTATTAATTAGCTTATCTGTCATCCACGATGTTGCACTTCCGCAGACTACAAGCATTACATTTTTTCTTGAGCATGCCCATGTGTTCCAAAATCCTTCAAATGCAGTTATAAAACCTGATTTAGGTGTATCAAGCCAAGGCAATTCGTCTATGAAAATCAATTGCCTGCTACCATCATCCATGTCCTGGAGAAACAGTTCCAACATGAGAAATGCATCCATCCAATTTTCAGGACATTTACTTTTCTTCATCCCCTGAAGGATAAGAGAGTTATAAAAGTGTTTGAGTTGCTTTTTAAGTGGGCTATCCGTCGATTCAGCATCGGATTCTATCGGCGAAAGTCCTGCGTGACGAAATGTTATTTTTCCTTCAAACACTTCGTTAATAAGATATGTCTTCCCGACCCTTCTACGTCCATATACTGCTACAAACTGAGCCTTATTGCTTTCATATAATTTGTTTAATGTCGCAATTTCCTGTTTACGTCCTATCATTCAACCGCCTCCAAACCATCTATAATCAGCCATATGTGTATATTATACCAGTTATATGGCTAATTATCAAGCCTCGCATTATTCTTTATTTGAAGCACTTCAAAGTTACTTCAAA
>CAYYZV010000348.1:0-2008 GCA_964476275.1 uncultured Roseburia sp. | reverse complement strand
CCACCACTCGTAAATTCAAATCCATTTGTAACTTGTATAAAAACTGGTTTTATGAATCCTTTCTTTTGTAACAAAGTCAAAACTAAGCCGATAATTCCAGCTAATATTGCAACAACAACTATGTTATCTTTCTAAAATCACCCGGCATGCATCCGGAGCCTGCATCAAATTGCACTTCTTCTTTATTAAATCAAAATATAAATTGTACTAACATCATATAACACACTGTCCCACAAATAATACTTATCAAAGTATTTCTTTTCCACACATGAAGAACACCAACAACCAAGCTCGCGATAATGGCAGGCAGATAGTCTGCAGTATCGGCAAAGCTTAAATCCTTAAAACAATAAACAACCAGCATTCCGATAACGGCACAAGGAAGTATTTTGCTGAGTTTTTCAATTATTTTTGGTGTTTCTCTGTTTCCATTAAATATCGCAAAAGGCAAAAAACGAAGCAAGGCTGTAATTAACGAGATCACAGCTATCGTATACCAAGTATGTAAATCAGCCATTTTAATTCTCCTCCCTATGAAGACAAAGCAAAAGCAAAATAACAAGCATTGAAGGAATTAAAAAGCTTTCACTGCCGAACAAAATCAAACATACTGCAGAAACCGCAACGCCAATGACAGCAGGAAAATGTTTCTTTGAACTAAGCCACTGTTCAACAAATATGGTAATAAAAAGTGCGGTTAATACAAAATCAATTCCCTTACTGTTAAATTTAACAAGAGAACCGACAACGGCACCAAGCACCGAACCAATGATCCAATATATATGATTAAAAAGCGATACAAAAAAATAATAATTCTTTCTTTCCTCTGCTGATATGTACGGATTATCATTGCATAACAACGAATATGTTTCATCGGTGAGTGCAAAAATCAAATACGGTTTTCTTTTTCCGGTATTTTTATATCTGTCAAGCATTGATATACCATAAAACAAATGTCTTGCATTAACCATAAAGGTTGTAAGTGCAACCGTTATTAACGAGGCTCCGCCTGCAAGCAATCCCACGGCAACATACTGCATGGAACCTGCATATATTACAAGGCTCATAACCAGTGCTAAAAATGTTTCGTATCCATTAGCTTTGAGAATAATCCCAAAACCAAAACCTAGAACTAAATATCCCGTCATCACGGGAATCGTAGAAATAAAAGCTTGTTTTACTGTTTTGTTCATTTTGCCATACTCCGTCAAATCCAAATAATTATCTGTGTTAAATATTTATGTTAATCCAATGCTTCCATATAATCTTCTACCGGAATCCCTCCCATGCAGACTATTCGCACATCGTCCCATCTTTCTTTTAACGATTTTCCACGATATATTTTTGCATTTACCAGTTCTTCTGCGGTCAAAAATTCTGTGCCATCAGCAATATCACATAATCCGGCCCAATAAGGTTTATCGTATTGCAATAGACACCCGATATAATGTTCCGGTTTATCCTCTTCATCGATAAAATAAAAATATGTTTCATCCATAATTTCACCTTTCTTTAACTCCGAAAGAAAATAGTCAAAATCTACCATTTGCATTCTTATTAATCTCCTTATCAATACGAAAGCGCAAAGTTTTTCGATTTTAATATATCAGATATTATTCATTATCCAATCTTTCAAAATACCGCAGCATTCTCTCAACACATTGTTGGGAAGATATAGTACACTGGAATCCGCAGCTATTCCACAAACATTTTTTAAGCCTTGTACTTTTGCAATCTGAACTGCTCTGAATACATGGAAGTTATTTGTTACAATCCCCACACCATTATATGACTGGTCCATAAGTTTTTTACTGTTCTGAATATTTTCTACCGTACTTGTTGACTCATCTTCTAATAAGATTCTATGACTCTCTATTCCGTTTTTCAGAAGATATTTCGACATTCCTTCTGCTTCTGAATGCGGTTCATTTTTTCCCTGTCCTCCGGAAACAATACATATTGTATCAGGGTTTTCATTTAAATAATTGACTGCTGCATCCAATCGATA
>CAYYZV010000347.1:0-2008 GCA_964476275.1 uncultured Roseburia sp. | reverse complement strand
TTTTTGAATATTTTTCCAAAAACCCCTTGACAAACTTCATAAAATTTGGGGCTTCGCCCTTCGTTAAAAGAAAATCTTTTTCGGAGGTGCCGCTCATGCTCAAACACTGGCAAACACATGCTGAATATCAGCAGTTTATTTCTGAAGCTGTTGCTTTATTAAATCCTTCACAGCTTAAAAAACTTCATTCCATGTCTGATTCATGGGAAAAACTCACTTCCCTGAATCTCGACCCTGTCGGGGATTTTCTTGCCCCTTTTTATTCTGCTACCGGAAGACCGGCTCTCAACCAGCCACAGATTCTTCGTTCTTTTATCCTTATGCTCGATCGTAAATTTACCAGTCTTACTAACTGGATTTGTGAATTGCAGGGAGATGACCTTCTCGCCATGCTCATCGGCTGTTCTCCTGATCATCTTCCTCCGCTCGGTTCCTATTTTGACTTCATTGACCGCCTCTGGCTCCGTAAAAAGGCGGCTGCATTTCCTGTACTTGTGAAAATCCTTGCTCCGATGCCAAATATGGCAGAACAGTACACCTGGTTATGCATGACAATCCCCGGTTATTTAATGACCCGCCACGCAGCAGCAAAGAATGGAAAACGGAATATAATGCCAGAACTTCGGCTGAACGTTCCAATAAACGTGAGAAGATAGACTTTCAATTAGAAAACGGCAGACACCGCTCTACTAAGATGTGGTACTGCCGCCTCTATCTTTATTTTTCTTTAAATTGGATAATATTTACTTTTCAAAGTACGTTCCAACGTTAGCTGACTATAATCACTCAGGATTCCGAAAGATCATTATTTCTTTTATTTTACCATCCGCCCCTTCCACTGACAAGGCGCACCATCCGGATAAAACTATGTCTGTTACATAGAAACTCTTCTTGTTTATAAATTTAAGCAAATATGCGCATAAAATCTCTGTTACATATACTATTACACATATTATTTTCATATATCTCAGTAATCCATTGAATTTACCGGACTTTGTATGAAAATCGGTATTTCCCACAATACTATTTTTAATGTTTTTTCCTTTTACTTCTACAAAATATCCCATTTTATATGTAAAAATGCCCATCCTATCAAGTAACTTTCCTACTCAAATCAGATGGGTATCTGTAATATTCTGTAATTTTTAAGTACCTCCGCCATTTCTAAGTTCCTTTCTAAACAGAATCGGACTGACTATTGGCTTTCTGCAATTGTATCAACTGCATACTTAACATCGATATCTGCTGTTCGATTGCATTTACTTTTTTATCCTGTATCATCTTTGCTTTTTCAGAAACAGCCTGCTGCACCCTGTGCATCTCCTTCTGCAATATATATGCCTTCCGTTTTTACTTTTTCTATCATTGCCTTTGCAGTAGGCTGGTTTGCAAGATAATTTAGTTCTGCTTTAGATATATTCGTAAGTATTCTCATAATAGCTCCTCCTGGAATTCTACCGCAAATTCCGTTTTTTATCTGTAATCCCTGTACCATAACTGCTTATCAGCCGTCTATACTACCAAATATTTGCCTCAATCAGCTGATTCACTTCCATTTTCTCCACACCCAGTACGAAAGCCAGTTCACTATACAGCTGGGTTTCAGCCATTTTAAAATACTTATCATCTACAGTCATGCTTTTTCTTCCTGTTTCCAAACGTTTCTTCCTATGAATATAGATCGTTTTCATAATGCTAATCAAACGTCTCGGCTCCCGGCTGTTGATGGCTTCTTTATAAATTTTTTCCCGTTCTTTTTCATTTTTTATCGGAGTTAATTCTATTTCTCTGATTTCTTGGATGAACCTTAAAGCATCTTCTTTACTCATAACAGGACGAACTCTTTTTTCTGCCGTATCTACGGGCAGAAAAGCTTTTGCTTTCTTTTCATCGATTGGATTAAGAACATAATACTCTTTCTCTATACCTGTCATGTCCATTGTAACAATCTCACTGATTTCACAAATTCCATTGCTTGCATTTACGACAAAACTACCTTTTTCTAACA
>CAYYZV010000346.1:0-2019 GCA_964476275.1 uncultured Roseburia sp. | reverse complement strand
TGTGCCTCTTCTTTCACGGCAAGCATCTCATTATAGTGATTTTTTCTGTCTTCCACACTTTTATCGATGGCTTTATCGGATTCCCACGCATCTGTCACTACTTTCATTGCCTTTTTCTGCGCTTCTTTCCGCTTCTGCGCAATTGGGTCATTTGCAAGATTCGTATTTCCTGCAAAAAAAGTCTTGCGATTTCCACCTTCTGTCTTTTGTGTAAAAAGTGTTCCATTCTCTATATAATTTGACATATTGGCATTGATTGTTAATGACATAAACGTTCCTCCTCAGTAACTTCTTATTCTTGCTGCATTATAATCAGCAATGGATCTATTATTTACATCGGTCTGTCTGCCTTTAATGATAACCCTATATATTCGATTCTTTTCGCAGTGAATCCATTCTTTCATCCAACTCCATACTAAGCTGTGCACATCGAAACAACTCATTCTGCATACTTTCTGTAAAATTAACTCCTTTTTTATAGCGAAGCTGGTGTTCTAAGCTTGCCCAGCAATCCATCGCTATCGTGCGCAGCTGAATTTCAACCTTCATTTTCTTTTTTTCTTTTTCTAAAAATATAGGAACCTCTACTATTAAATGTAAACTTCTGTATCCGTTTTCCTTTGGATTTTTGATATAATCCTTTTCTTGAATGAATGTAATATCATCCTGACGCAGTAATGCCTCTGCCAGTTTATATACATCTTCTGTAAAGGAACAAATAACTCTGATTCCTGCTATATCATTCAGCTCCTGTTCAATTGCCGGAACAGATATTTCTATCCCTTTTCTTTCAAGCTTCTCTACAATACTCGGCACAGACTTCAATCTGGTTTTTATGCTGCTGATAGGATTTCTATCATTTTGCATAGAAAACTCTTCATCCAACACGCGAAACTTTGTCTCAATCTCCCGCATTGCGCATTTATAATAAGACATCAGGCATTGCACTTCTGTTCCCCTTTTTTGCGCCCAAACAAGTGCTTCTTTATCCACGTTGGTCATAAGCATTTGACGGTATACTTTCTCTTCTTTCGTATATTCAAACATTCCCCTTCTCCTTCCAAATATCCTAAAACCATTTTAATGTATTTTCTTTTTTGATTCAATAAACCTATTATTTTTTCATACTTTTACATAAAAGTTTAATCTTTATATAAAAAAGGATGGATATTGACAATTTTTTATCAAGCATCCATCCTTCTTCGTTATAAACTTTTCCAATATTTTTTTATAATTTTTTCCGCTTCTTTTGCCTTATCCTTAGTCAGCTGTGGTGTATCTTTCAGTCGATATTCCATTCCGAGATTTTCATATTTTACTTTTCCCAAAGCATGATATGGAAGCACTTCCAGCTTCTCTACATTATGCAGAGTTGAAAGAAATCTGCCCACTGCTGCAAGACTCTCTTCCTGTTCGGTGATTCCCGGTACAACCACATGACGAATCCAGACTGGCTTGCCAATCGAATCCAAATATCGGGCAAATTCGATAATTCTTTCATTCGAATGACCTGTTAAATCCACATGAGCCATATTGTCCATATGCTTAATATCCAGCATAACCAAATCGGTAACTTCCATAAGCTTTCCAATTCTTTCGTCTTCCGGTGTACCATCTTCTTTTGTTCCGGTATACATAATTCCCGATGTGTCCAAGCAGGTATGGATTCCTTCTGCCTTTGCCTTTGCAAAAAGCTCAATCAGAAAATCCATCTGCATCATTGGCTCTCCACCGGTAGCTGTGATACCGCCCTTTTTATAAAAAGCTTTATTCCGAAGCATCTTCTGTAAAATTTCATCTGCCTTCATTTCTTTTCCATCTGCCATATTCCAGCTGTCCGGATTATGACAGTAGGCACAGCGCATGGGACAGCCCTGAAAAAATACTACAAAGCGAACTCCTGGTCCATCCACGCTGCCGAAACTCTCTAATGAATGAATATAGCCCATATAGGATCCTTTCTCACTATAATATATTTAACGTGAAAACGCAGCCGCTCCGCTTCTTTGAAGCTCCCGC
>CAYYZV010000345.1:0-2035 GCA_964476275.1 uncultured Roseburia sp. | reverse complement strand
AAAGCAGGTGTTATGCCGAAAGTTGCAGAGCTGATTCAGAAAGATTTTGATGAAAAGTGGTTTCGTGATGCTTCTATAAGGCTTGTAGGCAAGGAAGAATTACAATTGATCCATAACGGGTTATCTCCATTTAAGGCAGAATTAGCACATTATATTAAAGAGAAGACGGTCATTAATGTGGAGTATCAAAAAGAAATCGACAAACTGTCAGAGATTTCAGAGAAAAGCATTGCGGGTGTTATTACAACAAACTATGATTCATTTTTGGAAGATTATTTTAATGGATTTTCTAAGTATGTGGGACAATCGCAATTAATTTTTTCTGCAATTCAAGGTGTAGCAGAGATTTATAAGATTCATGGTTCTGTGGAAGTGCCGGATAGTATTGTGATTAATGAAGATGATTATGTTGGTTTTCAAGAAAAGAGTGCATATTTAGCAGCTAAGTTGATGACTATTTTTATGGAATATCCGATTATTTTTATGGGTTATTCTATTAGTGACACCAATATCCAAGGCATTATGAAATCAATTGTAAATTGTTTAGATGTAGAACAGGTTAAGAAATTGGAAGATAGATTTATTTTTATCGAGTACAAAGCAGATATGGTAGGAGCAGAGGTAACACCATATACGATTATGGTTGATGATAAACCTTTGATGATGAAGAAGATTACTTTATCAGATTTTATGTTATTGTATCATGCACTTGAAGATAAAAAATCAAAACTTCCGGTACGAATTTTAAGACGATTCAAACAGGAACTTTATGAATATACCATAACGAATGTTGCTACGGGAAATCTTCGAGTTGCATCTATTGAAGACACAAGAGTTGCTGATGAAGAATTAGTATTAGCAATTGGCAAGGCTTCTGAAATGGGATATAAGGGATTAAGTGGCTTGGAAAGTAATGAGTGGTATAGAGATATTGTGTTGGGAGATTTGAAATTTTCAGCAGATGAATTGTTGGAGCATGCATATCCTAAATTATTGAAACAGAATTCAGGAAAAGTACCTGCAAATAAATATTTATCTATGGCAACAAAGGAATTTCCAGAGTATAGGCAATTGATGAAAAATCAGGGATTTGACGAGATTATTTCTCCAACAATTAAGAAAGAGAGAAAAATATTAGGTTCTTATTGTTCCGTAAAGCAGATTTGGGAAAATGAAAAAACGAATGTGGGAAAAGCAGCTAGATTAATCGCACATCTTACAGAAGAACAAATAGACTTAATTGAACTGGAAGATGTTTTAAGAGAGTTATTTGAAGAAGATGTAAATATTCTTCAAAATAAAAGTAATGCCAGATCGGATATAAGGCGTTTGATAAGAATTTATGATTATTTAAAATGGGGAAAGTAAAAGAGCTTCCTAACTAAAGCACCTGTAAACAAGCACCGATTAGGAAACCCCTTTAAATAATCACCGATGTACCTTATAGTCACAGCACCTATAAATAAATACCGGACTTATCAGCACATTATATTTTATTTCTTTACAAGAGGAATTATACAAGAAACTATCAGGAAAGTAAAGAGGAAATAATTGCTAAAAATTTAGTGGCTAAAACAGAAAAATTTATAATTGAAAGAAGTACCGTTTTTTTGAAAACCGATACTTGAATTAGGGATATTGTTTTGATACAATTTTGTATAGGAACAATGTCCCTTTTCTGTTGTGCAGAAAGGAGCAGATATGGCAGGAAAAGGACAAAAAAGAAAAGATAAAGATAGAATCGTTCTTCGTACAGGCGAAGGACAGCGACCGAATGGAACCTATGAATATCGTTGGACAGATGGAACTGGTAAAAGACGCAGAGTATATGCTAAAACATTGGAAGAACTTCGTGAGAAAGAACAGCAGATTGAAAAAGACAAGTGTGACGGGATTAAAGCAGTAGCAATATATGTAACACTTAACGACTTGTTTGATTTATGGAAGCAGGTAAAACGTGGTTTGAAAGACAACACGTTTCAAAATTATCAGTATATGTACAATATGTTTGTACAGCCGGAATTTGGAAAAAAGC
>CAYYZV010000344.1:0-2036 GCA_964476275.1 uncultured Roseburia sp. | reverse complement strand
CTGTGTCACATCCGGCTGATACTCTTTTGGAATCACATAAGCCTTTACCTCTACGGTTCCGGCTTTTATATCAATATTTCCAAACTCCCATTCGGCTTTTGATACAATGCTTGCTTCCTTTTCTAAAGTATCTTCTATGTACGCATAACTGTTATTTATGTTTGTTAATATACTGGAAAGCTGGCTTCCGGTATTTGACTTCATATTGGAAATCTGCGTTTTAAGATCATTTATCTCCACCAAACATACCACTAATAGTATCGTATTTATTACCAGTAAAATGTTTTTCAAATTCTGCTTCATATACTAATCTCCTATCCATTTATTTCTTTAATTGCCTTTTCCGGTATATTCCCATACCACAGCCTGCATAAAAGCCGATAATTAACATTCCAAGCGGCAATTCGATATTTATAACTTGTCCGGTATAATTAGTACTCATCCACACAAACACAATTCCCGGAATCATTCCAAATATACTTCCCCATATTTTCTCTTGACTAAGCAGAAATCCGCTTGCCAAAAACAACGCTATCCATACAATTTCTTTAGAAAGACAATAAATAGCAAGCCCTATTACTACTCCGACACCACCTATGGCGGTTGGCAAATATTTTAACCACTTCTTACTTACTTTTTTCAAGCATGCCATCTGAATCATACAAAATAAAGCAGCCAATAAAATTACGCTGAATGCACTCATATATTGCTCTCCCGTTTCTATATACTGTATATACTAATTACACTCTATGGTTTCTCATTGACAGTACGATTTGCCGGTTCCTGCAATAAGATAGCATAAACCGTATTTATCTGCATTGGATAACTCTCTGCGATGCTTCCGTCATAATAAACTGCAACTTTATCACCAACCATAACTGGGCTATAAATGCCATCGCTGTTTTCTATTTTGAGTGATACCACATACTCTCCAGACTCATTTTCAATCAAAACTGAATTTTCATTAACTTCTTTAATATTTCCTGTAATACTCGGTTCATTTGAGATTATGTAATTCATACTTTTCTTGTTACAGCCAACCAAACCCAATATACAAATAATT
This sequence comes from uncultured Roseburia sp., assembly GCA_964476275.1. Classification (GTDB taxonomy): domain Bacteria; phylum Bacillota; class Clostridia; order Lachnospirales; family Lachnospiraceae; genus Roseburia. The sequence goes on along the minus strand of CAYYZV010000344.1, from coordinate 973 downwards.
GAAAAAACAATTAATAAATATTTTCTCATTACTTTCACATCTCCCCATACAGATATTCTTTATTTTAAATGCTCTTTCAGTATGGAATATGTTTCTTCATCAATATCATAAATCCCGTTATAAGGCATCTCTATGTAATATTTAAAATTTCTCTTATATGTAAACAATGTCACCACGTTTTCATCTGTCAACGATATATGAATAGCAATTTCATCTTCAACATTAACAGGACTATCCTGAATACTATCTTTTTCAGTAATCATCTTTACACCATAAATTACTTTCAAAAGGTTCTTTATATCTTCTGTATCCGTATATGTTACACCTTCCGCATTTTGTTCGATTGAAATACTTTTTACTGTTTCTATTGCTGGCTGATCCATACAATACGTCTGTCTATCTCTATGTTGATATACATATATAAAAGAACCAATTGCCAAGGCGAAAATTACCAATACCATTACAGCTAAAATACTCTTCTTTCTGTACCATGCTCCATTCATTCTGCTATTTCTCCTTTTCTTTTTTTCCCTTATAAATCTCCTTTACCAGAATAGCCACAACTCCACACACTGCTACGATTGATGCAAAGTATGTAGTCTGTCTCTCTGTCATAAAATTGTAGATTGTAACTGCAATGGCAGTCACTATAAGTAAAACTTCAATTACAAATCGAATTTTCTGTTTCATTACTTTATCCTCTTAAATTCTTTTCTTTCCTACTGTTCCTTCACTTTCACGTTTTCGGCAACTTTTAATAATTCATCCTCACTGCAATCACCAGAAAAAAAGAATACAACAGGAATCGTGTCATCAGTCCACACAATAGAATTTGTTTCTCCCTCATTTGGTGATATATAAATCGTTCCTGCACACCCATTTACTGTTACAGATTTTTCAATATAGTCTATTCCGTCTACAAATAATGTTGAATCTACATCCGTTGTATAAGTGAGTTGTACCACCGCATCAT
>CAYYZV010000343.1:0-2040 GCA_964476275.1 uncultured Roseburia sp. | reverse complement strand
GCCTGCCCGACAGAGGAGCCATTTGAAAAACAGCAGTTTTATGATTCTAACATCCGGATAGTAAATGAAATCCACGAATTTCTCATAAACAATATTCAAAACCGTTATACCATTGAAGAATTATCGGACAGATTTCACATCAATCAGACAACCCTCAAGTCATCCTTTAAGACCGTTTTTGGACAGCCAATTGCTGCCTACATGAAAGAATATCGGATAAAACAAGCAAAAGAGTTGCTCATTCACAGCAACCATTCCATTGCGGAAATCGCCTACGATGTAGGCTATGAAAATCAAAGCAAATTTACGCAGGCTTTCAAAAATGTGACAGGCATGCTTCCAAAAGAATATAGGAAATTTCATTTATAAGAAAAGGGACACCCCTAAGGGCGTCCCTAAATATGTTTATTTCACTCCTACAACTTCATATCCTGCTTTCTCAATGGCAGTTTTAATCACTTCATCTGTTACTTCCTTTTCCATAGAAACCACGACCTCTTTTTTCTTGAGGTTTACCTTTGCGCTTAATCCATCCATATCATTGATGGCACGTGTAACTCTTGCTTCGCAGTTTTCACAGGTCATCCCTTCTACCATAAAGGTTTTCTTTGCAATGACATTTCGTAATTTCTTTTTAGAAATATAAGTATTTCCACTGCCACAGCATCCACTTTTCTTTTTAAAATGTTTCACTGTAGAATTAATTCCTATCGCTAATACTATGACTAAAATTCCAATTATAATATAATCCTGCATCATAAATATCCTCTCTCTTAACTTCCAATACCTATATCTATTTTACAATATTCATTTATGAAAGAAAAGGCTGCCCTTAAGGGCAGCCCTTTCAAATGATCATTATTTTTATAAGTTATTTTTTGCTATCATCACTTCCACAAGCTTCACCATTGCGTCTCTTCGCACATACGTCTGCGTCAGGGCAACCAACACAGGTCACACCTTTCTCTTTTTCTTTTTTCATATAAAGAAGCGCTACGCCAAGTATCACGGCGAGAACTACAATAATGATAATGTCTGTCATTCTGATAACTCCTTTGTTTTTATAAGCGTTAATACTTCATGTTATTCACGTTCACTTTTACTATCGCGCATATTCAGCTGCCATAGCTTTGTTGTTTCTCTTAATGATGTAAACAAGGATAGCTACCATAACTGCTACTGCGATAAGTCCAGGTACAAATCCAGTTCCAAGTGCGCCAGTTGTGATAAGTGTACCAATCTGGTATACGAGGAATGCTACTGTGTAACCTGTACCGAACTGAAGTGCAACACCACCCCAGAACCATTTTGCATCACCCATTTCTGAGTTCATAGCACCAAGTGCTGCGAAACATGGTGGTGTATAGAGGTTGAACATTAAGTAAGCTAAAGCAGCTACTTTTGTAAGTCCCATAGCCATTGCTACTTCGTTAGATCCACCTGTAAGTGCAAGTTCTTCTGTATCGATAAAGTTTGTAAGTGCATAACATACTGCAATTGTACCAACAACGTTTTCTTTTGCAATGAAACCTGTAACAGCAGCAGCAGCTAACTGCCAAGCTGCAACACCACAGATAGGTACTAAAATCACTGCAATTGGTGAAGCGATAGAAGCAAGGATAGATGTGCTTTCCATTCCTTCTTCTACAAGCTGGAACTGCCAGTTAAATGACTGCATAATCTGAACGATTGTGTTACAGATAAGGATGATTGTACCAGCTTTTACGATATAAGCTTTACCACGAGAAAGCATTGAAACACATGCTCTCTTTAAGCTTGGAACCTTGTATTCTGGAAGCTCCATGATAAAGAATGATTTTCTATATTTGTGTCCTGTAATCTTGTTTACAAGTAATGCTCCTAAGAAAACAAGAAGAATACCTGCGAAGTACATAAGTGTTCCTACCCATGATGCATCTGAGAAGAACGCACCAGCAAATAATGCGATAACTGGTAATTTTGCACCACATGGCATAAATGGTGTAAGCATTGCTGTTGCACGACGTTCTCTTTCGTTACGAATCGTACGGCAAGCCATAA
>CAYYZV010000342.1:0-2062 GCA_964476275.1 uncultured Roseburia sp. | reverse complement strand
TCCAAAAATAAACCTTCTGCTTTTTCCCGTCTTGTCATATTATTTATTACCTTTCAAATACTTTTCTCTGATATATCGTTTTAATAAAAACGTACAAAAATATGGAAATGTATAAATATTATTTTCATGTCCGATATTTCCAGAACATAATTTAATTCCCTCTTTTATATCCTCATATCTTTCATTTCGAATCAATGAAATTAATGATTTAGAACGCGCATTTCTTGCTTTTACTTCTATTGGCAATAAACTATCTGCCGTTCTCACAAAAAAATCTTCTTCCAGCGTTCCATCTTCTCTCTTATAATAATACAGCTCATATCCACATTTTACTAAAGCTTCTCCAACAAAATTTTCGTATAAAGCACCCTTATATACTCCAAGAGCTTTATTAACCCGTAAATCTTCCTGCGCTTCTTCGTCTAACGAAGCAACCAGCAAGCCTGTATCTCTAAAATACAATTTGTATTTTGCTTCATCATAATTTCCACGAAGCGGAAGCTCCGGAAAATTTAAGCAGTAGCAAACATTTACAATACCTGCATCTTTCAGCCATTCCACACACCCCCAATAATCCTTAAATCTGGCTCCGCTTGCTACCTTTGAAATTTGAAACTTCTTATTCTCCTTTGCAAGCTGAATTGGTATTTGATTAAATACATTTAAGATACGTGTCTGATCCAATCCCTGCACATATTTTCTTATATCTTCTTTATAATCTGCAATTAACTGTCGTTGTAATTCTAGTGAACCCGAGAAATTACCTTTTTCGATATAACCCCTTACAACAGCCGGCATACCTCCTAAAATACAATAATCTAAAAATAAAGAAGAAAAAGTCTCCATTTCTAACTGATTAAATGGTTGTTCCTTTATCATATGGGAAAGCATATCTTCTACAACTTCCTCTCCATAACCCTTTGCCCACAAAAATTCTTCAAAATCCAGCGAATACATTTCATAATCAGTTTTATATCCGACACTGTTGCTTTCAATTCTTTTATAATTCACCCCTAATAAAGAGCCACTGCAAATCACATCATAACACCCATCTATCTTAAAAAATTTTAACGCAGTAGCAATTTCAGGAAATTCCTGTAATTCATCAAAAAAAATAAGCGTTTCTCCTTCTAAAAATTCTTTTGAAGGATCTATTCTGGATATATTTTTTATAATATCCTCTGTCCGGTAACCATCTTCTATAATCTTTTTATACTTTGGTTCTTCAACAAAATTGATTTCAACAATACTTTTATAATTTTCCTTTGCGAATCTGCGGACAGATTCTGTTTTTCCTATCTGCCTTAGACCTTTTACGATTAAAGGCTTTCTTTCCGTATCTATTTTCCATGTACTCAGAAAATCATCTATTTTTCGCTTTAAATAAAACATGATATCCTCCTTTATCTCCTCCTGCCCTCATTATATCCCTTTGCGCGGCAATTATGCAACATTTTTAGAGCGAATCCCAAGCATAATTTAACACTTTTTAGAGCGAATATTTATGTTTTATTTACATTTTTTAGAGCGAAATTCATGTGCAAGTTTACGTTTTTTAGAGCGAAATGGCCATTTCTTATTTTGTATTCTCATTATCCATAATCAATTTTCCTACTGACAGAATCCAGATACGACCACAAAAATAAAATCCCCACCGGAATTCGACTAAAATCAAATTCCGGCAAGGACTCTCATTCATAACTATTCTACTTCTGTTGTCTCAATATATAATTCCTTCAGCTGCTTGTCATCTACTGTTCCAGGAGCCTGTGTCATCAGACAGGAAGCATCCTTCACCTTCGGGAATGCGATAACGTCACGGATAGAATCTGCATGAACCATATGCATTACCATACGATCAAGACCATATGCAAGTCCTGCGTGTGGCGGAACACCGTATTTGAACGCATCTAATAAGAAGCCAAACTGTTCATGTGCTGCCTCTTTTGAGAAGCCTAATACTTCAAACATCTTCTCCTGAATCTGGTTCTGGTGAATTCTGACAGAACCGCCGCCAAGCTCTGTACCATTTAATACGATATCATAAGCCTTTGCACGAACT
>CAYYZV010000341.1:0-2072 GCA_964476275.1 uncultured Roseburia sp. | reverse complement strand
CCATTCTTTATGAATTGGTCATGATTTCCTTTAATGAGTATAATCTGTCCGTTCAAACTCTTTATAAGCGGTTCGGCATAATCGGTAATTGATTTCCATATCATATCGCCAAGCACATATACCAAATCACCTTTACCGACTTTATTATTCCAACGCTTAATCATTTCTTCATCCATTTCATCAGCAGACGCAAACGGTCTTTTATCAAATTGAATAACATTTTCGTGTCCGAAATGCGTATCTGCTGTAAAAAATATTTTCTGCATGGGCATCAGTCCTCCTTTGAAATTAGTTTTACTTCCCGTACATCCTGCCATATACATTTTTCTGCTACTTTTTCCGTATTCTCATAGGGCAAATTCATAAAAGAAATAACTTCCTCGCCAGGAAACGAGCTATGACAATATCTTGGGATTATGCCTTGTGGAACTACTCCAACCTTTTCGGTTCCCATAACACGTTCTAACAGATTTTTTCCATCATCAATGAAAACAGGTACTTCTTTTCTATAGAGAGCTAAATAGAATTTAATTGTTTCTGTTGTTCTGCCGTATGAAGAACCTGCAATTCCAAGATAGAAGCCTTGTGCGTCATGATGCACATATAAATCGATGTGTGTTGAATTACCACCTCTGCATACTTCCCACGGATGTGCACCATGCCAATTAGGACAAGTTAACCATTCGATGAATTCCTCAGGAGAATCCCCATCAATGTCTGCAAGTTCACCATTGCGTCCGTCTGCAAATTGATAGTATTGCTCTTTAGGTGTCATTTCACCTATGTCATAGCCCATTGCGGTATATCCTATAGAACAGAATTTATAGAAATCATTTGCGGTCATAACAGGAAGTCTGCCTTCAACTTTTCCATTATTTTTCTCTTGTTGTGTTACAAAAGCTATAAAATCATCTACATCCTTATCTGTGATACCTTCAAAGAAATCTTCTTTCTCTTCCGGGTACATATCCCACAAATGTTTTTGAAGTATGGTTCCTGTTCTATGAATGGAAGGAAGATTTTTGCGAACAAAATCCACATATGTTTTGTTTTCCAGCTGCTCTATACATTTTTCAGTTTCTTCACAAAGCCAATTTGCAAAACTGTCAATGTCGTGTTCATAGCCTTTTTCTGCACGAGGATCAATAACAATTACAAATTTATGATTTACAGCAACTGCTTTATAACCACTCTCTTCATCATGAACCGCCTGAACACAGTACCACTTTTTTTCATCGGGATAATTATCCTTCCATTGTTGTACAAAATCCTCATAGTTTTCTACATCGCCCATATCGTACATTTCTTCATAATCTCCAAAATCTTCTATTGTCCCCCTGTCAATGCAGAACCACAATTCCCGACATCCATTTTCGGAAATGGGAGTTATTTTTTTGAGCAAATCGAAAAATTTATCAATAAGCTTGTAGGAATTCTCCGTAAAGGTGCAATTATCACTAAATCCTCCTCGGTTTGTGTGACCAAGACCGAATACATAATTATCAACCTGCGGAGCAAATATTTTCTCAATCATTTTAAACGCCTTCTTCCTTTGAATAAAATACTTTCATATCGTCAAGTCTTAAACACGCAAGCCTGCTTATAGGTTCCCCTTTGAAATTTGAGTTTGGATATCCGCTGCCGCAGTCAATACCAATAGCCCTATCACTTACCCAAATCTCCAGTATATCCTTATCCTGAAACCGAATAGTCGGAGTATGACCAAATATAAGGGTATATCCTTCCGGAACAGGGGCACATACACTCCATCTTTCCCATACGGCAAACTTTTCTGCCGTTTCGTACTCTCTGTAAATCCAACTATAATTTTCTATCGGAGAGCCGTGAACAAGAAGATATTTTTTGCCGTTTACTTCAATTTTAATATTTATCGGTAGCTTTTGCAAAAACTCAAAAATTTCTTTGCGTACATCTTTTCTTATATGCTTTATATAGTTGTGTGTTACAAAGCCTCCATTTCTATACCACAGGCGAAGTGAACGTGCTTGCTCGAATTTATCATCCTCGGTTATTGGATCAAGAACATTCAGCATCATATACTCATGGTTGCC
>CAYYZV010000340.1:0-2086 GCA_964476275.1 uncultured Roseburia sp. | reverse complement strand
TCTACACAGGACAGCAGAAATCTGCTAGAACTGACGGACGTATTGATAAGTTCAACAGAAAATATGGTATTAAGTAATATAGAATGCAGAACGATAAGGTTGAGGTTATTTAATCTCAACCTTTTTAAATAATGCAATCAGAGTTTGCAAGCCAACTCTGATTTTTATGGGTTGTACAACATTTAAATGGAGGAGAGGCAGTATGAGGTACTCCGGAATTGGCGGACAGGCTGTTATGGAAGGTGTCATGATGAAGAATCAGGACAAGTATGCCGTAGCAGTAAGAAAGCCGAATAAAGAAATTGAAGTTATGGTTTCGGAACATACCGGAATCATGAAAAATAAGAAAATCAAAAATATGCCCATTTTCCGCGGTGTATTTAATTTTATAGATTCGCTTATGCTGGGAATGCAGACATTGACTTTTTCAGCATCTTTTTTTGAGGATGAAGAAGATGTAAAAAAGGCAGAAGCAAGAAAAAAGATGTCTGCGGAAGAACTGGCAGAGCAGGAGAAACGGGATAAGAAAAAGGAAGATGCCCTAATGGGCGGAACGGTTGTGTTATCGATTGTAATTGCAGTTGGAATTTTTATGCTGCTTCCGTATTTTATTTCTTCTTTTTTCCGGAAATATGTTGAATCCCGTCTTTTATTAGGTTTATTAGAGGGTGTTATCCGTCTGACAATTTTTATTTCTTATGTAGGATTAATTTCATTGATGGAAGACATCCGCAGAGTGTATATGTATCATGGTGCAGAACATAAATGTATCAATTGTATTGAACAGGGGATGGATTTAACCATAGAAAATGTGCGGAAAAGCTCAAGGCTCCACAAACGATGCGGAACCAGCTTTTTGCTGATTGTAATGTTAATCAGTATTTTATTTTTTATGATGATTCGTGTAGATTCTGCCATTTTAAAGGTAGGACTTCGTTTATTACTGATTCCTGTGATTGCAGGTGTGTCCTATGAATTTATTCGTCTGGCAGGCCGCAGCGACAATGCTTTTGTGAATCTGCTTAGTAAACCGGGGCTGTGGCTTCAGAAGATTACCACAAGAGAGCCCGAAGATGATATGATAGAGGTAGCGATTCAGTCAGTAGAAGCAGTATTTGACTGGAAAGCTTATGTAGAGGAAATCCGAAAAGAAGGTTAAGGTTTTTAAAGAGGTCGTTTAACGGCAGAATGAGAGGAATTATGACCTATCGGGAAGCAATCGGTTTAGGAGAGAAGAGATTAACAGAAGCTGGTATTGTCGATGCAAAGACAGATGCATGGATGCTTTTGGAATGGACTGCCCGAATAAACCGCAGTTTTTATTATATGCATATGAATGATGAGATTCCAGAAGACAGGGCAGCGGAATATGAAGCTGTGTTAAAGAAAAGGCTTGAGCATATTCCGTTACAGTATATTATAGGTGAAACTGAGTTTATGGGTCTGCCATTTAAGGTGAATTCCAGCGTATTGATTCCGCGGCAGGATACAGAAACTTTGGTGGAAGAAGCTTTAAAGCTGGCAAAGCCGGGTATGAAGGTGCTTGATATGTGTACTGGTTCCGGATGCATCATTATTAGTATATTACATCATGGAAAAGAACTGGAAGGATATGCCTCTGATGTTTCCAGAGCAGCTATTAATGTGGCAAAAGAAAATGCCAAGCTGAATCAGACCGCAGTATCTTTTGAAACAAGTGATTTATTTGCAAATATTAAAGGGCAGTACGATATAATTGTGTCCAATCCGCCGTATATTCGGACAAAAGAGATTGCAAAGCTTCAGCCGGAGGTAAAGCAGTTTGAACCATACGATGCTTTAGACGGAAAAGAAGACGGCTTGTTTTTTTACCGCAGAATCATAGAAGAAGCTGGCAGCTACTTAAATCCGAATGGACATCTTTTATTTGAGATTGGTTTCGATCAGGGAAAAGAGGTATCAGAACTAATGGAGCAGGCAGGATTTGTGAATGTTCGGGTGATTAAGGATTTGGCAGGCAATGATCGTGTTGTAGGAGGTATAAAATGTTTGATAGATTAGAAGATTTATTAATCCGTTTTGAAGAATTAATGAGTGAATTAAGTGA
>CAYYZV010000339.1:0-2093 GCA_964476275.1 uncultured Roseburia sp. | reverse complement strand
TTGTGGATAAACCCTGTCATTTTCTCCATTGTCTACTTCTACAACAAATAAATTCTGCTCTTCCAAAACATCTGTAATGTTAATTCTCCATGTAGAATAACCTCCATCATGTGTTGCGACTCTCTTTCCATTTACATATGCCACCGCAGAAGAATTTACCCCACAAAATTCCAAATAATACTGGTCTGCTTTTGGCAAATCCAACTTATCAATTTCTTTTGCATAATATGCTGTTCCGCGATAGAGATCATTTCCGCCATCCTGCCCATCAATTGCATTCCAGGTATGCGGAAGATTTACCCAATACCACTTTTCCGGCATTGTCTGTGGTACGCCCACAGCTTCCTTTGAAAATCCCCATTTTTTGTTAATATTAACGATTTGTCTCATGGTTCCCTCCCATACAATTTTCAAATTTTATAACTAAATTATAGAATCTATGTTACAATAAAGACACCCACAATTTTTAGGTAAAAGTAGATAAAATTTGTTTTAATATTTGAGGACACAATATGAATGAACACTTAAAACTATTTGAAAACATTATGATAAGCAGCAGCATCCCTCTCCATAAACTCCAATTTCCTTTTGAAAATCCTGAGCAGTTTCATCTGGGATTTGGAAAAGAATCCATCAAAGAAAATGTAATTTTTCATCATTTAAGACCATTACTGCTTTCTTTTGAAAAAGAAAAAATCTATTTCTTTCAAGATTTTTTTCAATGCAGCTATGCTGCATTTTATGCTTCAGATACATTATTATTAGTAGGTCCGATATTAACGGAAGAAATTTCCGAATTATACTTTGAGAAACTGTTTAGCAAATATCCTTTATTAAAACATTACGGAACTTCCTTATTTCAATACTATAATCACCTTATGGTCATTCCAGCCGAACACTTTTTTAAAAATATTTGTATATCGTTTGGAAATGTTCTTTGCGGAACAGAATGCAGTATTATTTATACTGATTTTTATCAGACAACGAAAGAAACCATACCATTTGATACTTTTTTCAAGGATAAAGACCCAGTCTATACTTACGTCCAAATCATGGAGGAATACATAAAGTTAGAAGACGATTTTCTGCTTACTGTTTCTACCGGAAATGAAATAAAATCTCTGGAAAAATTAGAAAGTCTTCTAAAAGTTTTATCTTTTTCTGCTACTTCGAACTTAAACCGAATCAACGATATAAAAAACTATATTTGGGTATTGCATACATGCCTAAGAAAAATATTCGAAAAAAATACCATTCATCCAGCCCATATAGGCAAACTGACAACCCAGATTCTGCTTGAAGCAAAACAGTGTACAAATACGGAACAGCTGCATACCGTTTTCCGAGATATGGTAAAAATCTATTGCTATATGGCACAAGAAAACTCGAATAAATCTGTTTCTCCTTTGATTCATAGAATTTTGGCATATACTCAAATCGAACTGACAGGTGATTTGTCCTTAAAAGCTTTTGCCAAACGTCTAAACGTAAATACCAGTTATTTATCCACACTTTTTTCAAAGGAAATGGGAATGACTCTGACCGAATATGTAAATCAATGCCGTGTTGCTTATGCCAAGAATTTATTAATCAACACCCAATATAGTATAAACAAGATTGCACTTCAATGTGGTTTTTCAGATGCGAAATATTTCAGCAGAGTTTTTAAAAAACTAGAAGAAATATCTCCAACAGAATATAGAAATACAAAAAATAAATAATTACAAAAGTAGGACAGCCCCTCAAAAAGTGACTGTCCCATTCTTTTTAAACAAGGATATAATTTCCTGACTGCGGATATGCTCTGCTGTCAGGAATTCCACGCTCGTTCATTTACATGTAATACCATACTAAAAAATGTTGGCCACTTTCACAAGATACAGCGATCCTTTCTGTAAAAATGGCCAACACAGGGGGAGAGAACTTCTATTATTTTATTTCCTTATTACCAAGGCGTATACTGACTACAGTTTGCTACAGAGTTCATTGCAATAAAGAACATATTCATAAATGCACCTAACCACACTGATCCTGTCAACTTTTGCATTTTAATATTGACAACACTTACCACTGCCATATTTACAACAAAGCTA
>CAYYZV010000338.1:0-2100 GCA_964476275.1 uncultured Roseburia sp. | reverse complement strand
AAAGGTAAGAGGTAACACGATGTCAAAAAAATATGTAACAATGGATGGTAATGAAGCAGCTGCTCATATGGCCTATCCCTTTACAGAGATAGCTGCGATTTATCCAATTACACCATCCTCACCAATGGCCGGGCTTACAGATGCCTGGTCTGCGAAAGGTCGAAAAAATATCTTTGGCCAGACCGTAACCTTAACTGAAATGCAGTCGGAAGCAGGTGCGATTACTGCTGTTCACGGTGCACTTCAGACAGGTTCCCTTGCAACAACTTATACTTCCTCACAGGGACTTATGCTGATGGTTCCTGTCCTTTACCGTATCGCCGGTGAAAGACTTCCAGCAGTCCTCCATGTGGCATCCCGTACTGTAGGTACTCATGGTATGAGTATTTTCGGAGATCATTCTGACGTTATGGCATGCCGCCAGACCGGATTTGCAATGCTCTCCTCCGGAAGCGTACAGGAAGTTGCTGACCTTGCTCCGGTTGCACATTTAGCAGCAATTGAAGGCCGGATTCCATTCATGCATTTCTTTGATGGTTTCCGTACTTCTCATGAAATTAATAAAATTGAACTGCCGGATCAGGACGCTGTTGCAGCTCTGATAAACGAGGATGCATTAAAAGTATTCCGTGACGGAGCGTTAAACCCGGAACATCCGACACTCCGCAACACTGTACAAAATGGTGACGTTTACTTCCAGATTCGTGAAGCAAACAACGGATTTTATAATGCACTTCCTGATATTGTTGAAAACTATTTACAGGAAATCACAAAAATCACAGGCCGTGAATACCATGTATTTAACTACTATGGTGACCCTGATGCAACAGACGTTGTTATCGCAATGGGTTCCGCAAGCGGTGTGATCCGTGATGCAGTAGATGCCCTTCGCAAAGAAGGCAAAAAAGTGGGCTACTTACAGGTACATTTATACCGTCCATTTTCTGCGAAATTCTTCTTAGACACACTTCCAAAAACAGTAGAACGAATCGCTGTTTTAGACCGCTGCAAAGCAATGGGAAGTGTTGGCGAACCTTTATTTGAAGATGTGTGCAGCGTCTTAATGAACAGTGACCGTCAGATTAAAGTAATCGGCGGCCGTTATGGATTAAGTTCAAAAGATACTGATCCGGCTCAGATTATGGCTGTATTTGCGAACTTAGCATCTCCGAATCCGGTACGCAGCTTTACAATCGGTATCAACGATGATGTAACTCATCTTTCTCTGCCATTAAAGCCATTTGCTGACCAGAAAGAAGGCATGATTCGCTGTAAATTCTGGGGACTTGGTGGTGACGGAACTGTTGGTGCCAACCACAATACCGTTCGTATTATTAATGATAATACAGATAAATTTGCACAGGCTTATTTTGAATATGACGCAAAGAAATCCTTTGGTGTAACAAAATCACATTTGCGTTTCAGTGATGAGCCAATTACCAGTTCTTACTATGTAAAACAGGCTGACTTTGTGGCATGTCATAACCAGAGTTATATCAGCCAGTATGACATTGTAAATGAAATCGTCGATGGCGGTACATTCCTTTTAAACTGTAGTTGGAAAGAGGACGAGTTAGAATTACATATTCCAGCTTCTGTACGCCGTATTATTGCAGAAAAGAACATTCAATTCTATATTATTGATGCAAATAAAATTGCTCAGGAATTAGGCCTTGGAAGTCATACAAATACCGTATTACAGGCTTCTTTCTTCGCATTAATGCAGGTTATTCCTACAGAAGAGGCATTAGAAATGATTAAGGCTGCTACACGCAAAACTTATTTCACAAAAGGTGATGAAGTCATTGCCCGCAACGTAGCTGCAATTGATGCCGGTGCAAAAGGGCTTGTAAAAGTTTCGGTTCCTGCTAATTGGGCGAATGCCGAGACAGAAACAAAAGCTTCTGAAGAAAATCTTCCAGAAGTTGTAACACGATTATTAAATCCGATTAACAAACAGAAAGGTGACGATTTACCAGTCAGCGCCTTTAAAGATTATGAAGACGGACATATTGATATGGGACTTACCGCTTACGAAAAACGTGGTATTGCCTTAAAAGTACCTGTATGGGATTCTTCAAAATGTATTCAGTGTAATAA
>CAYYZV010000337.1:0-2125 GCA_964476275.1 uncultured Roseburia sp. | reverse complement strand
CCAGCGTTGATGTCCGGGAATACAAATGTATTAGCCTGTCCTGCAACCTTGCTGTCCGGGCATTTTGTCTTAGCAACTGTTGGAGAAACTGCTGCGTCAAACTGTAATTCGCCGTCGATAGCGAGTTCCGGATATCTTTCTTTTGCTTTGTTAGCTGCGCTGCGTACTTTATCAACAGCTTCGCCTTTTCCTGATCCTAATGTAGAGTAGCTTAAGAATGCAACCTTTGGATCCATGCCGAAGATCTTAGCACAGTTAGCTGTTTCACCAGCGATTTCTACTAATTCATCATCTGTTGGGAATAAGTTAATTGCACAGTCACCCATTGCTAACATTTCGTTGCCAGCTTCTGTCTCACGAACAAGAATGAAGCATGAAGATACGATAGAGTTGCCTGGTTTTGTTTTAATTAACTGTAATGCCGGACGTACTGTGTCAGCTGTAGAGTATGTTGCACCGCCAAGAAGGGAATCAGCAAGTCCCATTTTTACTAACATTGTTCCGAAATAGTTAGCCTGTGATAAAACTTTTCTAGCTTCTTCCGGTGTAACACCTTTTTTCTTACGAAGTTCGCAGAATGCATCTACCATTTCGTCTAATTTGTCATATGTTGCAGGATCAATAATTTCTGCACCAGTGATATCGAAGCCTTTGTCTGCAGCTACTGCTTTTACTTCGTCTTCGTTACCGATTAAGATTGTCTGTAAAAATCCCTCTTTTAAAATACGTGCTGCTGCCTCTAAAATACGAGGATCGTTACCTTCTGTGAACACGATTTTCTTTGGATTCTGTCTTAAAGACTCAATCATTTTACTAAACATAGTTTCTCTTCTCCTTTTAAATAAATATAAATTTGTTACGATTCATATAAGACTATTTTACTATATTCATAAGATTTTTCAAGATTAAATTCACATTCCCCTGCTACTTTGTTACTATTCACTCCGTTCTCAGTAACGATTGATTTCTGCATGCAAATTCGCTGCGCAAAGCAGAAATCAACTCCTGAATCACTTTCTTTCGCTATCCGACAGCAAGTGTCTGACAGCTCTCTGAACAATAACGCTACTTTACAATACTTTCATAAAATTTTTTCTGCTCCTCATTCCACACTTCGTACCGGCTGTCAGTACGCTTATCCTCAAAAATATTCATACTTTCCAAATAATTTCCCAGGTATGACGTTACTTTTTGTGCTCCATAATAATTTAGATGATCTCCGCCATCAAAAGAATCCTTTGACCAGTCAATTGGTACTTCCTTTTGCATATAATTCATATCTATATACTCTAATTCTAACTCCTCTGCCAGTTTTTGAATCGCGTTGTGACAGTCCGGCCGCCAGGTCAACGTATTTGGTACATTTAACAAAATCAGCTTGGCTCCCTTTTCCTCGCAATATTCTGCGATCCCTTCTAACGTCCTCTTACAGTCATCCAAAATACCCGCTATTTCTTCCGTTGGTTTGGTATAATCCCCCGGCTCTACCACTTCCACTGCCGGACTATAATAATATCCTTTACTTACTTCTCTATTGGTATATTCAACCTGGAGGCTGTCATCCAATGCGCCCTTTTCCAAAAAATCTTTCCATCGATCATGGTAACGAAATACCGGAAACATACGCTCTGCCGCATTTGCTATGTTTTTCTTATACATAAAATTATTGAATACAGGTATCGTTTCCAATATCACTACCTTAGGCATCTGCTTTGCAAAAGCTTTTTGCAAAAATTCTTTCGAATAATATAACTGCTGCAGCGAAGTACCGCAAAGATAAGATGTAATCCCATGATCTCTCCAAATCTGCATAGGAATCACCGCACAATAACTTACACTATCTCCTATTATTAATACATCTATGGTATTTTCAGCTTCTGCCAAAATACCATTTGCTTTCTGATCCTCCATTCCGTGAGCCTCTGTATTATTTTTCGGCTGAAAAACCAGGGAAGCCACAAGTAACAGTCCCAATAAAACAAGAAGGAAAATTATGCTGGCTGCTATATTTTTCATTTTAAACTTCATCATATTCTCCAATCTTCATTCATACTAATTTTAAAAATCTACGTAACTGTTCAGTACCTTCCAGTTACGATGCAAAAATCCATTAAAAATTGCCTTT
>CAYYZV010000336.1:0-2126 GCA_964476275.1 uncultured Roseburia sp. | reverse complement strand
GGATGCCGTACCTATGTTGCGTATATTTTAATATTAAATTTAACAAAACCTTAACATTTCAGAAACGTTTCTTAAATATAGAATAGTTATTATCACAATGTGAGTGCGCAGTAGTAAATATATTGATAATAAACAACAAGGAGAATGGTAATTATGAGCAGAATTTATTTAGTAACAGGGGCAGCAGGAATGTTGGGAAGCCACATTTGCAGACAGCTTTTAGAAAAAGGGGAAAAAGTGCGTGCACTGGTATTGCCAAATGATAAGTCAGTAAAATATCTTCCGGAAGGTGTAGAAGTTTGTCTTGGTGATCTTTGTGATGAAGCATCTTTGGAACAATTCTTCACAATTCCACAGGGGGAACACAGTGTTATCATCCACTGTGCAAGCTTAGTAACAGTTGATCCTGGCTACAGTGAAAAACTGATGGCAGTAAATGTAACTGGTACAAGAAACGTGATTACAAGAGTTCTTGCACATCCGGAATGTTTAAAAATGGTATATGTAAGCAGTACAGGTGCGATTCCGGAGCTTCCGCACGGAACAAAAATTAAAGAAGTATCCAAATTTGAGCCAAACGATCCAAAGAAGGTGGTAGGTGCTTACAGCCAGTCAAAGGCAAAAGCATCCCAAATGGTTATGGATTCTGTGAAAGTTATGGGACTTAAGGCATGTATCGTTCATCCAAGCGGTATCTTAGGACCTCTTGATTATGCAGTAGGAGAAACAACAGGTACATTGATTCAGATTATCAAAGGTGAAATGCCGGTTGGTATGCAGGGTTCTTTTAATCTTTGTGATGTACGTGACCTTGCAGCAGGCTGTATTGCAGCAGTTGATAAAGGTCGTATTGGTGAAGCATATATCCTTGCAAATGAAACAGTTACATTAAAAGAGATGTGTGAAATGCTTCATGCAGAATGTAACTGCCAGAAGATTAAATTCTATCTTCCATTAGATGTTGCAGACAAGATTGCAGCACAGATGGAAAAGAAGGCAGAGAAGAAAGGTGAAAAGCCGCTGATGACTACTTTCTCTGTATATAACCTTGCAAGAAATAATGAATTTGACTATTCAAAAGCAAAGGAAGAACTTGGATATACAACACGTCCGTATGCAGAAACTATTCATGACGAAGTAATATGGTTAAAAGAAGCGGGATTGATTTAAGGAAGGAATATAACAATGAAAAACGTATGTGTTATTACCGGAGGCGGCAGTGGAATGGGACTTGCAGCAGCAAAGTGCATGCCAAAGGATAAAATCATTGTGGTAACAGGCCGTACCATGTCCAAATTGGAAAAAGCAGTAAAAGAATTGGAAGAATTGGGGTACGAAGCATATGCGAAAACCTGTGATACTTCAAACAGGGGACAGGTTCGCAAGCTGGCAGAGTTTGCAGCCGGCCTTGGTGAAATAAAAAATGTGATTAATTCTGCTGGTTTGTCACCGGCAATGGCAAAACCGGAGCAGTTGATTCGTGTCAATGCACTTGGAACCGTATATATCAATCAGGAATTTTCAAAATTAATGAAAGCAGGAAGCGTTATTGTTGACGTATCTTCCAACTCTGCATATATGATACCGGGATTTCTGGTAAATGAAAAAACATTTGCATTAGCGGATACAAATGAGAAACTTTTTGTAAAGAAGATTTTAGGTCTGCCAAACAAGTTAAAAGGTTATCAGGCAGCAGGCCTTGCTTATGGTCTTTCTAAGAAATTTGTTATCTGGTACGCAGCAAAATGTGCTTATGAATACGGCGAAAGAGGAATCCGTGTATGTTCCTTAAGCCCGGGGCTGATTGCTACTGATATGGGGAATCTGGAAGCAGAAGAAGGCGGAAACTTACTTGCAACTACCGCAGAAAAACGTATGGGAAAACCGGAAGAGCTGGGTTTTGCCTTAGCAACAGCAGCTGATGAAAGAAACGGTTACTTAGCAGGTGTAGATGTGTTAGTTGACGGCGGCAGTGTTATCGGTAAGAAATTTGTAAAATAGGCTATAATTGTATTTTATAACTATTTTCAAGGTAGTTTCACGCTACTGCGTGTGCTCATAAAAAGCTCTTACTTGGAAAAAACTCTGGATTATTTTCCAGAGTTTTTTCTGATTATCAGACCGGG
>CAYYZV010000335.1:0-2134 GCA_964476275.1 uncultured Roseburia sp. | reverse complement strand
ACTAATAATACGTCGTCAAAAGTAATGCTTTCACCAATAATTCTTCCCATTTTTCATTGTCCTCGCTTTCTCTTATCAATGTTTGTAGTGATAAAGTAAGAACACTGTATCACGAATGATAAAATGTCCCATCATGTATATTTTTGGTATCATAGCAAAAATACCAGTTAATGTCAATATTTATTTTCGTTAGCAAATGTGATATGCTCCTTATAATTTATGAAAGAATTTTAACGAAAGGAATATGTGACTTTTAGCGGCAGTAAGGTTGCAGGGAGGAAAAGATGGAGTTTCGGCCATGTATTGACATACATAATGGAAAAGTAAAACAAATCGTAGGAGGAAGTTTAAGAGATGCAGGAAATGCGGCAGAAGAAAATTTTGTATCAGAGCAGGATGCACCGTTTTATGCGCAGATGTATAAAGAAAGCGGAATCTGCGGCGGGCACATTATTTTATTAAATGCAAAAGACAGCGAATATTACGAAGCGACCAAAGAACAGGCAGTGAAGGCTTTGGCAGCATATCCAAATGGCCTGCAGGTAGGCGGCGGAATCACTGCGGAAAATGCAAAGGAATTTTTAGATGCAGGTGCAAGTCATGTCATTGTGACTTCTTATGTATTTAAGGACGGACGGATTAATTATGAGCGTATGGAACAGTTAGTGAAAGCAGTAGGAAAAGAACGTTTGGTACTGGATTTAAGCTGCAGAAAGCGGGACGGTGTGTATTATATTGTGACAGATCGCTGGCAGAAATTCACCGATGAGGAAGTAACGCTTTCCTTATTAAATAGGTTAAAGGATTACTGCGATGAATTTCTGATTCATGCAGTGGATGTGGAAGGAAAAGCAAGCGGAATTGAGACCGAGTTAGTTTCGATGTTAGGTGAATGGGGAGAGATTCCGGTAACATATGCGGGCGGAGTCGGAAACTTTACGGATTTAGAGCAGCTTAAGGTATTGGGACAGAACCGGATAAATGTGACCATTGGAAGTGCGCTGGACTTGTTTGGCGGCGCTATGAAGTATGAGGAAGTGCTTGCGTATATGAAAAGCGAGTAAAAGGGATTGCATAGATGTAAGGTCTCTGTTATACTAATACCATATTTTTGAGTTTCATAAAAAGAGCGTGATGGAGGACAACATGTTTAAGGTAAATGATAATTATCAGAAGCTTCCGGGAAGCTATCTGTTCAGCACAATCGGAAAAAAAGTAAGCGCATTCAGTGCAGCAAATCCAGACAAAAATATTATCCGTCTTGGAATCGGTGACGTAACACAGCCAATCGCACCAAGCATTCTTGCAGCAATGCATGCTGCAGTAGATGAAATGGGGAATGCAGCTACATTCCGTGGCTATGCACCGGACTTAGGCTATGAATTTTTAAGAAGTGCAATTGCAAAAAATGATTACGCAGCAAGAGGCTGTGATATTTCAGCAGATGAAATTTTTGTATCTGACGGTGCAAAGAGTGATTCTGCTAATATTCAGGAAATTTTTGCAGTAGATAATAAAATTGCAGTCTGCGACCCTGTATATCCGGTATATGTAGATTCTAATGTAATGGCTGGAAGAACCGGTACTTATGATCCAAAAACAGAGATGTGGAGTAATGTAATTTACATGCCATGTACGATGGAAAATAATTTTGTTCCGGAGTTTCCAAAGGAAACACCTGATTTAATTTACTTATGTCTGCCAAATAACCCAACAGGTACCACTCTTACAAAGAGCCAGTTACAGGAATGGGTTGATTATGCAAACAAAAACGGTGCAGTGATTATTTACGATGCTGCTTATGAAGCATATATTTCAGAAGATGATGTAGTGCATACAATTTATGAATGTGAAGGTGCAAAGACTTGTGCAATCGAGCTTCGCAGCTTCTCTAAGAATGCCGGATTTACAGGTGTTCGTTTAGGCTTCACTGTTGTTCCTAAGGAATTAAAATGCGGTGATATTTCTTTACATGCAATGTGGGCAAGACGCCACGGAACCAAGTTCAACGGTGCACCATACATCATTCAGCGTGCAGGCGAAGCTGTTTACTCTGATGCAGGTAAAGCAGAATTAAAGCAGCAGATTGCATATTATATGAACAATGCAAAAACAATCAAAGAAGGCTTAAAGG
>CAYYZV010000334.1:0-2135 GCA_964476275.1 uncultured Roseburia sp. | reverse complement strand
TACCAAGCGTAATGTGGTCTCAGGAATACCAGAATGAATACTTAGATATGTGCCATCGCGTATTTGACAGCTATGACTGGGTACAGGGTGAATTAGTATGGAACTTCGCTGACTTCCAGACAACAGAAGGTATCATGCGTGCAAACGGCAATAAGAAAGGTATCTTTACTCGTCAGCGTCAGCCTAAGGATGCTGCATTCCACTTTAAAGCAAGATGGGACAGCCTTCCGGTAGACTATAAAGGTGACAAATAAGCAACAAGAATTTATTGTTATAAATAGCAGGAAATAATAATGCCGGCAGAGCTTCCAAAAGTTCTGCCGGTAAATTTATGGTTTCGGAGACTTCTGATATCAGTTTTCAATAACTTGACGAGCGGTTAGCATTGTGATAAGATTTAGAAAATAGGCAGAATGCCTTAATAATGATTTTGACAGATTGGAGATACAATTATGGAAAGAATTAAAACATTAGAAACACGTAACTTATGCGAAAGCGCAAAAAACGGCGGCTGCGGCGAATGCCAGACATCTTGCCAGTCAGCTTGCAAAACAAGCTGTGGTGTTGCTAACCAGTCTTGCGAAAACAAATAATTAGTGATAAGCATATGTTAGAAATGCCGTCTTTATTGGCGGCATTTTTTATGTGGGAGGATATGATAAATGGTACATCAGTATAAGTTAAACGGTTTTAATATTGTTTTAGATACATGCTCTGGCGGCGTACATGTAGTAGATGAAGTGGCTTATGATATGATTGCACTTTATCCGAAGAAAAGCAGTGAAGAAATTATTGCAGAAATGATGGAAAAATACGGCGATAGAGAAGACGTGAATGAAGAAGAATTAAAGCTTTGCATGGAGGATATTCAAGCCTTAGTTGATGCAAAGAAATTATATACAGAAGATACCTTTGAATCAATGGCGGGCACATTTAAGGAGCGTTCAGGAAATGTAGTAAAAGCATTGTGCTTACATGTAGCACATACTTGTAACTTAAACTGTTCTTACTGCTTTGCGAGTCAGGGAAAATATCATGGGGAACGTGCGCTTATGAGTTTTGAAGTAGGCAAACGTGCGCTGGATTTCTTAATGGAGAATTCTGGAACCAGAAGAAATCTGGAAGTTGACTTTTTCGGTGGTGAACCATTGATGAACTGGGATGTGGTGAAAGAACTTGTGAAATATGCCCGTTCTGTAGAAAAAGAACGCAATAAGAATTTCCGGTTCACATTGACTACAAACGGCATGTTAATCGATGATGAGGTGATCGAATTTGCCAATAAAGAAATGAGCAACGTGGTTTTAAGTCTGGATGGCCGAAAAGAAATTCACGATGCCACTCGTGTAGACTATGCCGGCAATGGAAGCTATGACAAAATTGTGCCGAAGTTTAAGGAATTGGTAGATTCCCGCGGCGGAAAAGGTTATTATATGCGCGGTACGTTTACTCATGCGAATCCGGATTTTACAGAAGATGTCTTCCATATGGCAGATTTAGGATTTACGGAGCTTAGTATGGAACCGGTGGTTTCTGCGGCAGATGATCCGGCTGCTTTAACGCCAGAGGATTTGGAGATTGTAAAAGAACAGTATGAAATTCTTGCAAAAGAAATGATTCAGCGTAAAAAAGATGGAAGAGGTTTTACTTTCTATCATTATATGCTTGACCTTACAGAAGGACCTTGCATTTATAAACGTATTTCAGGCTGCGGTTCTGGTACAGAATATATGGCTGTGACACCTTGGGGCGATTTATATCCATGTCATCAGTTTGTAGGTGATGATGCGTATAAGCTTGGTGATATCTGGAACGGTGTAACAAACGAGAATCTGCGTGAAGAATTCCGCAGCTGCAATGCTTATGCGAGAACGGAATGTGCAGACTGCTGGGCAAAATTATATTGTTCCGGCGGCTGTGCAGCGAATGCATATCATGCTTCAGGTTCGATTCGTGGTATCTATGAGCCGGGATGTGAGCTTTTTAGAAAACGTATTGAATGTGCAATCATGATTAAGGTTGCGGAAGATGCGATGAAGAGTGGAGATGGTTTTTCGGATAAAACTTGAAGTAGACGAGGATAGCAGGAGATGAAATTAAAAAATATTTTGATTGTGGTGAAAGATATTGAGAAA
>CAYYZV010000333.1:0-2153 GCA_964476275.1 uncultured Roseburia sp. | reverse complement strand
TTTTGCTCTAAAAGTATTATATAACATAGTACTAAAGTACGTCAAGTTTTATTTTAAAAATTTTGTAAAAACTTACAAAAATTTAAGGAATCGAAAAAAGAATTTACTTTTTTTAAATCTCTTATTACAATATAAAGGAGGAGTTAAATTATATAGCAGATTACTGCGCAATAAAAGGAGAAGCGAGGGGTTTGGTTTGAAGATTAAAAAAGTAGAAAAAAGTTATCAGGAAGTATTGGCAATGCCGCAGCCGGCACACAAGAAACCATTGCGCCAGATGGGGATTCTGCGCCCAATTTTAAAATTGGCCTGCAGAGTATTATTGTTTTTTTCCGGTTTTTCTTATCAGAAAATCGGAATGGAGAAGTTAAAAGAGGGTGAACCATGTCTTGTTTTAATGAATCATTCCAGTTTTATAGACCTTGAGATTGTGGCATATTTAATGGCAGACAGAGAATGGCATATTGTAACAACTTTGGATGGATTTGTAGGAAAAGCGTGGTTAATGCGCCTGTTAGGATGTATTTCTACGAAAAAATTTATTAACGATGTAACATTAGTTCGTGATATGCATTATACCATAAAAAATTTAAATGCATCGCTTGTTATGTATCCGGAGGCAAGCTACAGCTTTGACGGAACAGCGACAACGCTGCCGGAAAGTCTTGGAAAATGTATCAAACTGTTAGGTGTTCCAGTCATTATGATACGGACAGAAGGAGCTTTTTTAAGAGATCCATTATACAATGGTCTTCAGGTCCGTAAAACAAAGGTTTCTGCAACCATGGAATATATTTTGTCACCGGAAGATATTAAAGATAAATCGATTGCAGAATTAAATGCGATTCTTGAAAAGCAGTTTGATTTTGATAACTTTAAAACACAGCAGGAAAAGGGAATTAAAATCAAAGAAAAGTTCCGTGCAGATGGTTTACATCGAGTATTATATAAATGTCCGCATTGTCAGACAGAAGGAAAAACCTATGGTAAAGGAATTACACTTACCTGTGAGGAATGTGGAAGCAGTTATGAATTGACAGAAACCGGTTTCTTAAAATCAGTAAATGGTGAGACTTTGTTTCATCATGTACCGGATTGGTATCGATGGGAAAGAGAATGTGTCCGCAAAGAGTTAGAAGAAAATACCTATCGGCTGGATATTCCTGTAGATATCTGTATGCTGATTAATACAAAATGTGTATATCAGGTAGGAGAAGGCCGGCTGGTACATACTACAAAAGGTTTCCATTTGACAGGCTGTGACGGACAAATAGATTACCGCTTAAAGCCGCAGGCATCTTACAGCTTGTATTCTGATTTTTACTGGTATGAGATTGGGGATATGATTAGCATCGGAGATGATAAAATCCAATACTATTGTTTCCCGAAAAATCAGGAAAATATTGCAGCAAAGACCAGACTGGCGGCAGAAGAACTCTATAAAATGACCAAAAATTCAAAAAATTAAGCAATTTAGCCCACGAATTTATTTTAAAATCGTGGGCTAAATTGCTAGTTAGCAGTCGGCAGCAGAGCTTTATCTAATGCAGTATTGATAGCTTCTAACAGCATTAATGAGGTATATTGATTATTCGCAGAATAAGAAATTCCTTCTGTAGTCTGTTTTGCAATAATTTGTTCTGACAATTCTGCTAATGCGGGCTCTACGAGAGGATACATAGCAGCAACGGCTTCTTCTAGGTTTACCAAAGAAATAGAGCTAATTCGATTTGCATCTACGACCACCTGTACGTCAATAGCACTGTCTTTAAATAAAATGGATGAAGTATAAACTCCGGCAGTATATGTAGCAGATTCTGATTGTTCAGTTTCTTCTTTATTTGGCAGAAACATAAAGAGAAACAGTAAAATAAGTAAAATACTAAGTCCGGCAAAGACCAGAGTATAAATAACCTCTTTCATATGAAGGACAACAATTTGGGTTTTGGCACTCACGAAACATTCCTCCGATTACTGATTATTACATTGTATGAGGCAATAGAAGGAACATTCCAAAAATAAATTGAAAAAGTTGAAAAAAGTTATTGACAAAAAGAAATAAAATGCATATAATATCACTTGTGTCAAGCAAATGACAAAATGCGCGAGTGGCTCAGTTGGTGGAGCACGACCTTGCCAAGGTCGGGGCCGCG
>CAYYZV010000332.1:0-2202 GCA_964476275.1 uncultured Roseburia sp. | reverse complement strand
AATTGATGGTAAATTAATGTTATGTGATTTTCTTATTATTAAGCAATACCATATTTTCTAAAAATACAGTTCAAATCCTCCATACTTATCCTCCCTGCCAAATAATATGCTTTCACACTTGCTTCTACTTCTTCAAAAAATGTATCAAACATAAACCAATCCCCAGAATCGTAATATCCTTGAAGCTCTTCAAAATCCTTTTGCAGGCCCTCCGGCAGATTTTCTCGTAAAGAAATTTTTTCATCTATATACATTATCTGTGCCGTCCTTTCTCAGATTTTGTTTTCACTATCTCTTTTGACAAAAGTTTCTGATATACTGGTAATAATACCTTTTCATATCTGTACTCAATCATCAATATAAAAAACTGCTTTTGAACCTCTGATATTACCGGTATTTCTTCTATCATACTCCGAATTTCATTTATACATTTTCCTATTACCGGAGTAAGTCTTTGAACAGCTTCGATGCACTTACTATATTCCATACTTTCAATTACATGATATGGATTTACTCTCTTTCCCTGTAATTCAAAAATACATCTACGTGCTTTATATGCCTCTGCTTCTATCTTACTTTTATCACTCATAACGATTCGCATCTTTTCATCATCCCATTTATTGTTTAAACAATTACCATTATCATAAACAGGAGCTATCTCTTTTGTCCCATCTTTTCTTAAAATAATTCCCCAATTACTATTATTGCGGTCAGTATTTCCAATCAATGCATCAATAATAAACATATTCCAAAAATGCTGTTCTACACCAGAAACATCTTGTAAAAACGGATGCTCCTGTATCGTCATCATAATCTCATATAAATCTACACCAACACCATTGGTTTCATTTCCATTAGAATCCAAAAAATGTGGTTCAAAAGTAACTTTTATCTTATCAAATTCATAAAGACGATCTCCATCTTCTAAAAAGTCCTCACAAGCTACAACAATTTTTTCATTTCTTGTTCCAAGAATTGTATTATGAACATGCAAACCTATGATTTGATATATTTTTGAACCGATATACTCACATACCGGACTATTTGAATAACTGAGATTAATATTTTTCATCTGTTGTTCTTTTAAATTTCCCGGAAATTTAAGAAGATAATCTTTCCCATTATAAGTAATTCCCATTTTTCTTCCTGCTGTTCCGCCATACATTCTCTGATTCTGTTTAAAATCATTAAAATTTATCAATTCCATCTTCACACTCACCCTTTCCACTCGTTATTCTGCCTACATACAAATCATCATAAACAGGTATTCCTCTTATCTTTGTATTCACATATCTGTTCAACTGAATCTTATTCTTACTCACTTTCCATGCTTCTCGCTGGCAATAGTTTAAATTAATATCTCTCATTCCGGTTATTTGCCGTATAACAATTGGATTCATTCCTTCAAGAAACATATTAATAACTGCATATCTTGCCAATCCATCTAATGTAATTTTGGTTTCTGTACTCATTTTTTTATTACATTTTACCAAAAAATCATCAAAATAATCACTTATTAACTTTTGTTCTTTTGTAATATTAAACAAATATACGTCATTTATTTTTCTTTCAAAAATTTTATCAACATATGTATATACACCATATGGCAATTCCAAATTAACCACATCATCTTCTAACTGTATTTTAATTATTCTTGTATTACTATCATAATCTTCTCTTTTTATGTCAGCTATCGTCCCTATTTTAAAACCATATAATAAAATTAATGGAATAGTAGCTTTTAACATCATATTTTTAAATGATGAATCATCCAATTCAAATAAACACTCTAATAATTTTTTAGCACTATCTTCATCTAAGTGTACTCTTGCCTCATGCTTTTTTAATAGTTTATTTTTATTTTTAAGAATATCCTGATAATATCCCTTAAAATTATCTACTGTAGATAATTGACAGGTTGGCCATTTAGGAAATATAACCGCTTTAAAAAATTCACTTGTAGCAGTCAAATATTTATCTATTGCAGACTCATTTGTAACTTTAGGTGTATTATCTATATAATAAACACCTCCACCTATAATATCATCCGATGATACAATACTTTGAAAAAAATAACTTACTGAATCCTCAATTTTTTCCTTACGTTCTTTCTCCAAGTATGGAAAAAAACTATTCCGTAATATTGGCATATATGAATCATATTTACTTTTTGTAAGTCCCTGTTGAAATTCTTCTAATAAA
>CAYYZV010000331.1:0-2234 GCA_964476275.1 uncultured Roseburia sp. | reverse complement strand
GGTATACTAATCTTCCATCGATACCAATTCTTTCGCAAAGACCTTTTGCTAATACGCCTTCTGTTTCAGAATCGATTAACTGATACTTAAGAGATGAGCTACCACAGTTAATTACTAATACATTCATTGTTAAAACCCTCCATTAATTTTCCGTTTCTTTAGGTACTTTCGGGTGTACTGCTAACACAGTACGCCCTGTACAAAAGTACTCCTATTCTTAAGTATAACTCCAATTCCCAATATCGGCAAGCCAATTTTAAAGATAATTTGAAATTATTCAGAGCCAAGGCAATTTACACAAAAAGAATGAGTCCTGTTTACAGGAACGAATTCTTTTGTGTAAATTGCTTTGGCGAGAAGTCACAGCTAGAAAATTCGAAAAATTTTCGAGCCTGGCTCTGAATAATTACAATAATTTATGGTAACTATTCAGAGCCAAGGCAATTTTCATAAAATGCAGGCATTCAGCTTGCTGAAATGAATGCATTTTTGAAAATTTCTTTGGCGAGAAGACAACATGAGCAAAAGAAAAGTCTCGAAGAGACGATTTTGCGAATGGTGCGCTGAATAGTTACAATTTATGTATAAAATGAAATACTTTTGTGTTAAGATATTTCACAAGAGGTACTTATATGAAAATTATTGGAATTATCGCAGAATACAATCCGTTTCACAACGGACATGCTTATCAGATAAAAAAAATAAAAGAAGAATTACAGGCTGACTTTGTCGTAGTCGCTATGAGTGGTGACTTTGTGCAGCGCGGCGCTCCTGCCATCATCGATAAATATGCGAGAACCAAAATGGCATTAAGCTGTGGTGCCGACTTAGTAATAGAACTTCCTGTACTATGGGCAACATCCTCGGCAGAGTACTTTGCTATGGCGGGTGTTACTTTATTTGATAAAATGGGATGTGTAGACGGCATCTGTTTTGGTGCTGAAACAGATGATTTAGCATTACTTTCTATGATTGCAGAAATATTGATTTCAGAGCCCGAAGAATACCGGCATCTGCTTTCTTCTTATTTGAAAGAGGGTCTTGCTTTTCCATCTGCCCGCAGCAAGGCATTGTGCAACTACATTACCGGCAAAAAAACTGCTTTGGACAATACTGCATCTGTCAATTCAATATCTGACAAATATTTAAATAGTATTTCAAATGTATTGAATGAACCAAATAATATTCTTGCCATTGAATATTTAAAGGCCTTAAAACGGCGAAACTCTTCCATCACTCCATATATAATCAAACGAAAAGGCGCTGGCTACCACGAAGAAACAATTGCTGACAGATTCGACTTTGCAAATGCAGCAGCCATACCTGCAAATGAAAATCCTGTCCCTGCTGCTTCTGCTACTGCTATTCGAAAAGTATTAGATGAAGCCTCCTGCAATATCGATTATCAATTTTCTGACAAACTCGCTTCTGCAATGCCAACACCTGCTTTAGAAATTTTAAAAGAATATATGCTCACTGCCGCTTTGGTACAGCCCAATGATTTTTCTTCTATTTTAGGTTATAAGCTGCTTGTTTCAGATACGAATGCATTGACAGATATCGGGGATTCGAACCCGGAACTTGCAAACCGGCTTTTAAAAAACCGCATGAGTTTCTCTGGATTTGAACAATTTTGTGAACTGAATAAGAGTAAAAATATAACATACACCCGAATAAGCCGTGTACTTCTGCATTTCCTTCTAAATATTCGCAATGGGGATTATTCTTTTGGAAAAGAACTGGACTATATCTCATATTTAAGAATCTTAGGGTTTCGTAAAGATACTTCTGCCATCTTAAAAACTATGAAAAAGACTTCTACAATTCCAGTGATTTCTAAGCTTGCAGACGCCGATAGTCTTTTAGATGAAAATGCTATGGTCCTTCTAAAAAAAGATATCTTGGCAGCAAATTTATATTCACAGATTTGTGCAAACAAATCAGGATGTGCTGCAAAAAGTGAGTATACGCGTAATCTTATTATCCTCTAAAATTATACTTTTCTAATAAATAATCGCTGTATCTATATAGGCAGTGATTGAAAATTGCCGCCTATATAGATACAGCAAGTTTCTGAAAATATTAGCTTTCCCAATATTTTTCTATATAATCTTTTGCATTATTTTCTTCTAATGCAAAATTTTCAACAAGTTCTCTTACTGCTTCGGCTTTTGTTAATTTATACTTTCTGCAAATCCGTACATTTGCCCTTATTCCTTCTTTTATTCCTTCTT
>CAYYZV010000330.1:0-2235 GCA_964476275.1 uncultured Roseburia sp. | reverse complement strand
ATTAATTGAGCTTGGTTATAAAGAAGATGCTTCAGGTACACCAAAGCAGATTGAGTTTGCAAAATTATATTTGACAAATGTAGTGACTGGTAAGCGTTACATTAAGAGACTGGTTGAAGAGGGTATTGTAGACGGATGGGATGATCCTCGTTTAGTATCCATTGCAGCATTAAAGCGCAGAGGTTTTACACCGGAATCTATCAAATTATTCGTAGAGCTTTGCGGTGTAGCAAAAGCGAACAGTTCTGTAGATTATGCGATGCTTGAGTATTGTATCCGTGAGGATTTGAAATTAAAGAAATCCCGTATGATGGCGATTTTAGATCCGATTAAAGTAGTAATTGATAATTATCCGGAAGGTCAGGTGGAATACCTTGAAGTAGCAAATAACCTTGAGAATGAGGCACTTGGAACCCGTACCGTACCATTTACAAAGGAAATTTATATTGACAGAGAAGACTTTATGGAAGAACCGCCAAAGAAATATTTCCGTATGTTCCCAGGAAATGAAGTACGTTTGATGAATGCATACTTTGTAACCTGTAATAGCTTTATAAAGGATGAAAACGGCAAAGTGACAGAGATTCACTGTACTTATGATCCTGCATCACGCGGCGGCAATAGTCCGGATGGACGTAAAGTAAAGGGTACCATTCAGTGGGTATCTGCAGAATATGGTATTAAGGCAGAGATTCGTTTATATGAAAATCTGATTGATGAAGAAAAGGGTGTTTACAACGAGGACGGAAGTTTGAATTTAAATCCAAATTCTTTAACCGTATTAAAAGATTGTGTAGTTGAATCTAATTTAGCAGGAGCAAAGGCTTATGACAGCTTCCAGTTTGTACGTCAGGGATTCTTCTGTGTGGATGCAAAGGATTCTTTAGAAGACCACTTAGTATTCAACCGCATTGTATCGTTAAAGAGTTCATTTAAGCTGCCAAACAATTAATGGAGGATAAATAATGGGTTTGTTTGACGGATTGGAAAAATTCGGTCTGCGTGCTGTGAAAAGTATGGATAATCTTTTTGAGGATGAAAAAAAAGTATCCAAAGAAGTTCAGGAAAGTAAAGAGGAAGTAATTCCGACAGAAAAAGATTTCCTCTTAGAAAAGCATGTAAAGTGTGCAGTTTGTGATAAAACGTTTACGGCCAGACTGGTAAAAAGCGGACGTGTAAAACGCTTGGAATCAGATCCTGATTTGCGGCCGAGATTTATGTATATTGATACAGTGAAATATGATGTAATGTCCTGTCCGCATTGTGGTTATACAGCGATGCCGCGCTACTTTGATCATTTATCGTCAACACAATTAAAATTGATTAAAGAACAAATTTGTGCGAATTTTACTCCAAGCGGGAAGGAAGAACCGGAGACGATAGATTATGATACAGCGATTGGGCGTTATAAACTGGCGTTGTATACAGCTATTGTAAAGCGGGCAAAAAATAGTGAAAAGGCGTACTGCTGTTTGAAAATTGCCTGGTTATACAGAGGAAAGGCAGAGTCGTTTGAACCAAAGGACCCTGTAGCAGAAAACATTATAAAAACATGTAAAGAACAGGAAGAAATATTTTATAAGCAGGCGTACGAGGGTTTTATGAAAGCGGTATCCAGTGAAATGTTTCCAATATGCGGTATGGATCAGAGTACGATGGACTATTTGTTGGCAGTTATGTCGGGTCACTTTAAGCGTTATGATGTTGCATCAAAATGCATTTCGAATATTTTAGCTTCGAATGCATCTGCTAAGATAAAAGATAAGGCAAGAGATTTGAAAGATCAGATTGTTGCTGAGCTTAAGCAAACAAAATAGAATTTTTTTGATGATTTGGTGGGGAAGCGAAAAGCTTCCCCATTTGTAGTTGAAAAAGAATATGTAGATTTATAGTTAGTTTTTGGCATATTTTACTAAAAAAAGTGGATTTATGGTCTCATTTATGGTATAATATCAGTACGTTTTGCAGCTATGAGAGATAAATAGTTGTAATGGGTTTATAGAATGAGGAAAGTAGGTAACTAAGATGGCTTGGTATGATGAAGCGGTATTTTATCACATTTATCCATTAGGATTATGTGGTGCACCAAAACAGAATGAATATGGAGAACCGGTGCATAGGCTAAGGGATATGATGGGATGGATTGACCATATAAAGGAGGCAGGATTTAATGCGATATATATCGGACCTCTTTTTGAGTCCGTTGGTCATGGTTATGAGACTACCGATTATAAA
>CAYYZV010000329.1:0-2251 GCA_964476275.1 uncultured Roseburia sp. | reverse complement strand
GCCGGATAACCACCAATCTTCTGATAGGTTTCGTAATATTGCATCAGCTTTTCATAATCTTCTGATTTTCCACGCCCGTACAAATCAATGGTTTCATATAACTGGCGTTCACCGAACACATCCAAAAACTCATCAAATGTCAATGTTTCCATTATCAAATGATCCAAATCTCCTGCCGGCAGAAAAAATTCTGATTCTATCAGCTTGCCTAAATAGCTTCCGGTTACAATTACATATGCTTGAAATTCTCTTGCCAAAGTACGAATTTGATTATAAACCTCTGCGGATTCTTGAATTTCATCTATAATAACAACCGTATCTTTACTATCAATAAAGGTCGCATCGTATAATTCCAATGCTTTCCGAACCGGATTTTCCTCGATAGGTTTCCCCGGTTCCCATTCTGCCGCAATCGCAATACATTTCAAAAAATTCTTTCCGGACTGCTCTGCCATATTAATATAGATCATTTTTTGAAAATTCTCTTTTCCAAACTTCTTTAAAATATAAGTCTTGCCAACCTGTCTTGCACCTTTTAGCTCCAGTACATGACCTGTGTCTGCATTTTTCCATTCAAGTAATTTTCCATATATATTTCTTTTTAGTTCCACGTTTAAACCTCGTTATACTTAAAATCAATATATCTCTCTATCTTCTCAACCAAATATTCCGCATTCTCAACCTGCTGTCTAGTTTCCTCTTTACTAGCTATGTAAAAATCATCATAATCAGATGCATTACGAATTTGCTCCGCTCTAGCTATTTTTTGATAGTCATCAGATGTAAACGTACCATCGCCTTTAAAAATAAACAGAAAGTTAAACTGCTTTATTCCACCATTATGTGTAGTCACTTCTACCTGCTCTGTTGCAAGTAATGCTTTCACTGCTTTTTCAATTGCATAAAATGCTCTATTATTTGCTGATTTATATGCTTCTTTATTTAAGAGGTCTTTTGATTCTATCAATAATTCTTTTGCCCGTTCCATCCTAGCTTTTGCCAACATTAAATAATATTCTCTATCCATATAATACCTCTCCTTCTAAATCAATATTACGAAAATACGCATACCACGTTTTTTTCTCTGTAAACTCGTCATATGGCAAACACACGAAGTTTACAATAGCAAAATATTTCATAGCCAAATCGGTTGCTATATTTGCCAGTTCTTCATCATACTTTTTTACTTCTAAGCGATTACATTTTGTAATTAACGCAATATCAATATCTGAATCTTCTGTATAATCTCCCCTTGCACATGAACCATACAGTATAACTTTTACCAACTCATTTTTCATCAATTCAGAAGCCAGATTTGCCGCTTCTTTTTTTATTCTATCTATCAGGTTATCATCTAATACAAAACTATACATACTCCAGCCTCCTTCATTTTAAATATCTATTTTATTATTGACACAATCTTTATGTTTTAAAAAATTATATCTTATTTTAAAACTAATCACAACGAAAAATAATATAAACCCTAATATTAAAACAAAAAAGACACATGGTTTATCCATTCGCCCCATGTGCCTTCCCTTTATTATCCTAATATTAAATTTTTAATTATGCTAACTGCAAAACTTCTGCTTCCAATTCTTTCAATTCCTCCATTGTTAGCGATGGCACATAACGTGCAATTTTTTCAAGTGGCAGTTCTCCATCTCTAAGCATTTGTATTGCACTTTCTCTTGCAATGTCCTTTGTATAAGCTTTCAAAATTTGTTCATCATCAAATAATGTCATCATCATATCTACAACCTCCTGTTCCTTACTTTCAAGATACTCTTTCAGCACATTTCTGTCTTTGCAAATACGGATAGTTTACAATACTTCCTTTATTTATTATATAAAGCAATATCTCTGTTTACAATTACTATCTCCACAGCGCAAATGCGAAATTTGAATCAGCTTGACTCAAAATTATTTCTTACCAACAGGACAGCATAATATTAAAAGCAACTTTCTTCTATAATAAATAATATATGCTGTCCTGTCGGCAATTAATAATTCTTCGCCAATCTAATTCTATTTCGCATTTGCACTGACAATAATACAAAACAGATTTATTATGTAGCAGTAGGTAACTGCACAATCTGTTGAACTACTCCATCTGCTTTAACTTTTTTCCTTACCGCAATATAATAACGTTCCGTTGTAGACTCCAAATCTCCTATATATGCAGCAATTTCTTTTACACGCACTCCTTTTTCATACATGCGTGTTGCAAATGTTCTTCGAAAAATATGTA
>CAYYZV010000328.1:0-2280 GCA_964476275.1 uncultured Roseburia sp. | reverse complement strand
AGTATGGTATTAAATTTGCCAATAAAAACATCGGCTATAATGGTAAATTTTACACTTTCCCATATTTTATGGCATTTCTGTTGAAAAGATTTATGAAGGAAAAAGCCGGTAACAGAAGGCATAACAAATAAAAATCAGCGTCTGACAAATGGTCGGACGCTGATTTTTGTGTTTAACCCATAAGCGCATTGCCATATAGGCAGGCAAGTATAGATATTCACGAAAACCCAATAATACGCAGGTATAAATTAAAGGTAAAATCCAACAATCCGCAGGTATAAAATTGGAAATAGATGTTTGAAATAGGTCTTTTTGTGAGAGTTTTGGAATAACGTTGCCTTAAAAACAAATAATAAATAAGGGCAAATTCGCCCAATATGTTGACAATTCCCTTAATATGTGCTAATATTTAAGGGAAAGAAAGGAGATTGAGGGCATGAGAGTATTTAATTATTCGATTATCAAAGAGCAGAAATGGGATTCTGAAATTCTCGGTCTCGTGGCTAGCATATATAAAGAAGCCGGAAAGCAAGACCTTTATCTTAAAAGACGCCCCGAAGAGCTTGAAAAGCTTGTGGAAATCGCAAAGGTTCAAAGCACAGAGTCTTCCAATGCAATCGAAGGTATTGTTACAACAAATACCCGTATCAAACAGCTTGTAGAAGAAAAGACCTCTCCCCGAAATCGTGATGAACAAGAAATTGCGGGGTACAGAGATGCACTTAATATTATCCATGAGAATTTTGATACAATTCCAATTTCCAAAAACTATATTTTGCAACTTCACAAAATAATGTATAGCCATATGAATAATCCAATGGCAGGCAAAACAAAGAATGTTCAAAATTATATCAGTGCAACTTACCCTGACGGACATTCAGAGGTTTTATTTACTCCGCTTGCACCATTTGAAACGGAAGAAGCACTTGATAAAATTTGCGAGGAATATAATAAAGTTATCGGCAATTTTGAGCTTGAGCCACTTATTGCAATTCCTACATTCATTCATGACTTTCTTTGCATCCATCCGTTTAATGACGGAAACGGAAGAATGTCGAGACTGCTTACTACTTTGTTGCTCTACAGAAGCGGATTTTATGTTGGAAAATACATTTCACTTGAGGCTAAAATTGCAGGCAGCAAGGATTTATACTATGATTCGCTTAACAAATCTCAGGATGGATGGCACGAAGGCACTGAGGATGCAACACCATTTATAAAATATATCCTCGGCACAATCCTTTCTGCATATAAGGACTTTGAAGACAGATTTTCCATCGTAGAAGAAAAGCTTCCTGCAATCGAAATGGTAAGAAAAGCATCACTGAATAAAGTCGGCCGGTTTACTAAACAGGACATCAGAGAGCTTTGCCCGTCACTCAGCGTAAGCTCTGTTGAAGGTGCTCTTCGCAGAATGGTCAGCGAAGGAGAATTAAAGCGTGAAGGAACAGGCAAGTCTACTTGCTATTACAGATTAAAATAGAAAGGTGAAGAAATGAATGAGTAGATGTGAGAAACTACGTCCCAATTTTTATGGTTGTGAACTCTATTATGGAAAAATTGATATGAATAAAACACATGGCAAAGCTTGTTTTTTTCTCATCAATCACAAAGCAGACAAGGAATTTATAAAAAAACAAGCTTTACAACTTATCGTTGCTGGATGTAAAAATTATGAGTTTTTTGGGAGGTATGTGGAAGAGTGGCATCTAGCTTTTGATTTAGCTGACATTTCTGTTAATCCTGATTCTAATGAAGAAGAGGTTGCTATCACAGTAAGTCACCAAACAATCGAAGGTTTTGTTGATTCGTTAAATGAGTGGTTGTCGTGTCGAAACATTGTACCATATGATTATTACTTGATATATGATGATGTTGATTTATATGATCAAGTAAAAACAATGTTAAAATACTAGCATTTAGAATATAGAATTGGAGAAATAAAATGTTAAACAAATTATTAAAAAGCGTGTTGGACCAAGACACCGCACCTATTGTTGTTTGCGATATGGATGATATAATTGTGTATATGAATCCCTCGGCAAAAGAGCGTTATCATAAGGATTTGACAGGCAAAAGCATTAAAGACTGCCATCCGCCAAAAGCCAATGAGATGATTGATAAAGTGGTTGCGTGGTTTAAGAAAAGCAAGGACAACAACATTATATATACCTATTATAGCGAAAAAGAAAATAAAGATGTGTATATGGTCGCCCTTCGTGATGATGACGGGACACTCATCGGCTATTACGAAAAGCACGAATACAGAAACAGAGAAAC
>CAYYZV010000327.1:0-2283 GCA_964476275.1 uncultured Roseburia sp. | reverse complement strand
TGGCAGTCTCAGTTAAAGGTAACAAATGTGGTTTCTTTAAATGAGTATTTGG
The DNA here is from genome assembly GCA_964476275.1 of uncultured Roseburia sp. GTDB lineage: Bacteria > Bacillota > Clostridia > Lachnospirales > Lachnospiraceae > Roseburia. The sequence goes on along the minus strand of CAYYZV010000327.1, from coordinate 2,231 downwards.
AACAGGGAAGCGAACCGGTGATGGATGCTCATAAAAATTCACATTTTCAGCAACCGGAAGATAAGATACAGGAAGACGAATTAAAACAGATGTTAAGTGAAACAATGGAGACTTTGACGGAAAAGGAACGGAAAGTTATTTTGTTTTATTATTATGAAGAACTGACGTTAAAAGAAATTAGTAATATTTTAAAGGTTTCAGAATCCAGAGTTTCACAATTACATACGAAAGCATTATTAAAGATGCGGAAAAAATTAGGAAATTATATGGATATTCTGATTACTGAGCAATAATAAATCTGGTTATAACAGAAAGGATGTGAATATCTATGTCAATAACACCTCTTGGATTGCATGCAATGATTCAGCGTACAAATGATGTAGGCGCTATGAAACATCAGGAAGATACAAAACCTGTTGTCGAACAGCATAGTATTCAGTCTCAGCAGTTGAAACAGGAACATGACTTGACGCATAAAGTGGCAGAAGCAAAAGAAAAAGAGAATGAAAACTTCCGCTATGATGCAAAAGAAAAAGGAAGTAATTCTTATCAGGGAAATGGACAAAAGAGAAAAGGAAAAAAAGAAAAAAGAGAAGCAAACGAGAACGGCAGAGTAATTTTGAAAGGACAAACTGACCGTTTTGATATAAAAATATAAGGGTAAGGGTAATTACAATGACCGGTATAGAAATAGCATTGTTAGTAATCGGATGTATATTTATGATAGCAAGCTTTTTTGTTTCAGAGAAGCTTTCAGGAAAAGAAATAAATCGTATAGCAGAATTAAGTGATAATGAACTGAAACGAATTATCGGAAAAGGAATGGAAAATGCAGCCAGCCGTATCGAGGCTGTTGTAGATAATAAAGTGGAAGAGGTTTCTGAAAAGGCAGAGATAGCTTTAGAACGCGAATCGAATTTAAAGATTATGGCAATTGAGGAATATTCAGGTACTGTAATTGATGGAATGAAGAGAACACATGATGAGATTATGTTTTTATATAGTATGCTCAATGATAAACATACAGAGTTAACTTCTTTAACTGGGGATTTACAGCGTTTAGCCGCAAATATCCGTAATTTGCAGGAAGGCATACAGCAGCCGAAAGAACCGGTAAAATCGATGCCGAAAGTGATACCTGAATCTATGATGGAAGCAGATATACCAGCCAGTGCGATTTTTTCAGGCTTGGATAATGTTATAAAGATAGAAAACTGGAAGAAATCCGGACCGGAAGAAGAAGAAAAAATAGAATTTTTTGATGAAACAGAAAATCATAACGATATGGTTTTGGCCATGTATAAAGAAGGTTTAAGCAAGGTTGAAATTGCAAGAAAACTGGGACTTGGAGTAGGTGAGGTAAGCCTGGTAATTGGATTATATAAAGGGGAAGAAGAGTAAGTGAAGCTTAAGTATTATTTACGAGGTTTGGGAATAGGAATTATTATAACAACTATTATTTTGACGATTTCTTATTCCGGACGCAAATCAGAAATAACAGATGAAGAAATTATACAGAGAGCGGAAGAGTTGGGCATGGTTATGGAAGAGGACTCTTTATTTCCATTAGGAAAGAAGGAATCTGACACAGAACAGCGGTCAGAAACAGAAAGTTTGACAGAGGCAGGGCAGCAGCCTGAAACAGAGGATTTGGTAAATTCAGAAACAGAACAGGAAACAGAATCGGATATAAAAACAAATACAGATGCCGAAACTTACCGTTTGACAATTTTTCCGGGTTCAGTTGCCCAAAATATCAGTAGTGAATTAGAAGAAAACGGAGTAATAGAGGATGGATATGCGCTGAGAACATATTTGTCGCAGATTGGATATTCAAAGCTTTTGAAAGTGGGTGAATACGATATTCCATACGGAGCTTCTAATGAAGAAATTTATCAGATATTGAAAAAAGGTCCATTATAAAAATAAGAAAAGAAGGGAGGATTCATGGAATCCTCCCTTAATTTATATGGATTTAAGCATTTTTTTAACATTATTTAGGAAAAAGTGCTTGCATGTAAAATATGCATGTGGTATAATTTGCAAGGCTCATACAATTGAAGAAGAACTTCAATTGTCAAGAATAATAAAACACATATACTGACTGAAGGACCGGTGCCAGTTTGGTTGTCTGATGGATGAAGTATATGGAAGAAATGAAAACCAATGGAGGTAGAAAAATGAGTGTTATTTCAATGAAACAGTTATTAGAAGCAGGTGTTCATTTTGGA
>CAYYZV010000326.1:0-2296 GCA_964476275.1 uncultured Roseburia sp. | reverse complement strand
TGATAACTTCTAGGATATTGTACCATAGATTGTTTGTTTCGGAAATTACTTTCCTGTAAAAATGGGCAGAAGAAAACCTCCAAATCTTTGGGGGACTTGGAGGCTTGATTCCAACCATTTTGGTTATAAACTACTTCGCTTATTTCAACTCTTTAATAATACATAAACCGGATATTCCTCAAATACTTTTTTCTGCTCGTCCGTCAAAGTGTCAATTATACTTCTCGCTCTCTTTGAATTTCCGAGTAAAATATATGCTGCTGCACATAACTGCCTATCTTCACGATTACGGGCAATCATATCTTCCAACGTATTTTCTTCCTCTACGTTCATTTCCCGCTTTCTATAATAACACTGTAGTAAATTAATCAATGATACATCCGTTTCATCAACCTGATTTAGCCAATCTGCGAGCCGCGTTGCTGCTTCCAGAAGCATTTGATTTTGGATTTTATCATATGCCTTAAGCATTTCCAATAACGTAAGTGTTGTCCGAGAAATATGACCTGGATTATTTGTTTGTACCAACTCATCCACGATAATATCAAAATTCAAATTAGATATTGTCGCAAAATCTTCTGCCACAAGGATTGTATATTTAGAAGTTGGAAACCTATCCCCATCTGTATATTCTCCAGCAATCTCAATCTTACAATCACAATAATTTTCTATAATATATTTTCCATCATCCTGTTCCTTGAAATGTAACATTATCTTTAGATTACCTATTTGCACATATGCAATTGGTGGAACATGCATATTATTAAACCCTATTTTTTCATTATGCTTTTGAGACAAAATAAGCATTTTTATATACTCTTCATCTTTTTCCGTCAGATGACCACAATCTAAAGATTCATTTACTCCTAAACTATCCAAAATTTCTTTTACAACTTTTAGATGTTTTAAATGTGATTCGGATTTTTTCAATTCGAATTCTCCCAATTCATCCTCTGACGGATTAATTTCCAATCTTACATTATTAACATAAACCGCCTTTTCCTTTATCAGCTCAATCAACATCTCCTCTGCCACAATACGTTCATCTAAGTTCCCGCTTAATTTATATTGAACTTTGGCAGTTCCATCTTTCTTAATTACAAATTTAATACTTTTTCCTATATGAAGCTCATCACTATCTGGTTTATGCAATACATCATACCCATTATAATAAATGACCTTCCCTACCCTAACCTCTGCATCCAGCTCTGTCTTACAAATTTCTGCTCGCCACATATGGTCTATAGGAACCTTTAAATTCAAGTCTTTGCACTCTGCATATAAATATACATCATGCTCAAACAGGTATTTATATGGTTCCATTTTATTATATCCAAGACCTGTATACGAAAAGGTAAAAGAACACTTATCCAACCCGATTTGTTCCGCAATCTCCTCCAACGATATATTTTTGCCCTTTCGTAACAACACTTGATTTTCTTTATCTCTGACAAAATTTAATATGATATTTGTTATTTCATTTTTATTGGTTGGGAATTCATACATTTTAACTGTAATTTTATTCTTTTTCCCAGCCTCAGAAATCATCTTATTAAGTTCAAATGGAAGTAATGCATTATAAAATATTTTCTTATCTCCATTATCATTTATTTGCACTACAAAATATATAGTTCCGCCTTCTATACGAAAATTCTTCAAATCCGTTACTCTAACCAAATATTTATGTTCGGATTCTGCAAATTTATCACATTTTTGTCCTTTGACCTGAACCGGCACTTTTCCAATAAAAAACTCATTCTTTTTTGACGCATCTGTATATGCATATAAGTATCCATCCCAGCAGGGCTCCTTATCACCGCTATTCACATAAGGTGTAACATAATCTGTCTTTGCTATTGCATCTTCTATTGCACTAGTAGCCAGTTTTTCTATATCCATACCCATCTGAATACCTCCACAACATTCAACTTCTTACAAGCCCAACTCTCCCCATACCCTCAAGGATATTGTATCATATATTGTTTGTTTCGGAAATTTCTTTCCTCTAAAAATGGACAGAATTAAACCTCCAAATCTTTGTAGGACTTGGAGGCTTGATTCTGGTCATTTTTCATTCATAAGCCACATTTGCAATATACGACTAATTTTTATCTAAGTTTGATATTATTTGACTATCACTTAACTCATTTTCTTGGCGATAGCAAAAGCTAATAGTTTTATCACTACCAATTCTTTTAAATAAAGATTCCCTAAGCAATTTTGTTTTGGCAGTGTTTTTTGCCGAACGATATATTTGTTCTCCGTTTGCTTTCTTTCCATTATGACGTGCTTTATA
>CAYYZV010000325.1:0-2297 GCA_964476275.1 uncultured Roseburia sp. | reverse complement strand
ATATTAAACTCTAATCTTGAAAGAATCAGTCCAACCTACGACTTCACATATACACATCCAGATAATATATATGTTGGAGAAACATTATAATTGCCAATTGTCAAAAATTTTAAAATGTTGTTATAAAATGATAGATAACATTTGTCTGTTAAATATCTTTCTGTTTTTTCTTCTGTCCAAATTATCAGCATATCCAATAAATAAAGGAAAAAACGAAATTGGAGGTTAAGTTGGTTATGGACAGAGTATTTGAAACCAATAGCAGTGAGAGAGGTTTTTACTCAATCCTGTCAAAGTATTGTACAACAGGAATGAAGCCACATCACTATAATGGAGATAATAAAATCGTGCTTGCTACATGGAAAAGTCCCTATGCAAGCAAACAACAAAATGAATGGCTTGAAAAGAAACTATATCAGATTTACAAGATGTATTACTGGTGGGTACTTATAAATAGCGAAGGCTTATTTTTTGTTGACAGAAGATATATGAAGAACAGTACCGACAGAAAAGGAGAGGTGCATAAAGTATGTTTATAATAATGAATGAAATGCAGGTGGTACAACAAAATGGTCTGTATCATGTACTGACGCAACAGGGACAGTTAATATCAACACACTACTTGCCGCCTGATGGACAGCTGATGTACGATAATAAAACTCTAGACATTATAACCAAGGCAGAAGCTATCAGATGGGGCATCATAAGACCTAGAAAAAACAGTAAATAATATAAAATAACATAGAGATTTTACAAAAGGGGCATACGGCTGATTCGTATGTTTCTTTTTTTGTGGAATTTTAGAGAAGGTAGATTTAAAAAGTTAGAAATGACAATAGAAGAAATTCTCAAAAAAATCAAAATGGATTTGGATTTCGTTATTAAAATTTTCAGAATTCCAATTTGATTTGATTAAAGCATGGAAAATCGGTGGATTTTTGTATGGGAAAAGATAGGTTTTTAGAAAAATAATTTTAGAAGTGTTTATAAAAAGGTAAAAAAGAAGAAAAGGAAGTGGTGTATCATATTTCAAAAAATCAGAACAGCTTTCAGAAAGAATGTTACAAATGAAAATGACAATAATGGAACCGTTGGGAAAAAAGCAAATAGGACTGGTTGAGAAAATGAAAGATAAAAGTTTACAAGAAACAGATTCAGCATTTTTGTAGGGATACAATGATAAAAACAGAAATATAAAAATGTCCGCTATATGCTGCAAGATTGAAAACATAACTTCTTATTCATAAAGTGTTGTAGTGGAAGAATGGCATAAAAAATGCTAAAGTAATAGTATCAAACATTTGGTGGAGGAAAATCACATGGCAGCAAATATATCAGAAGTGTTGAACGAGCAACAGGTTAGACAACGAATCATAAATATTAAAATTATAAAAGCAATCTGGAAATGTTTATACGGAAACTACGGAACGAACAAGATACAAGGGAATGAAAAAGACCTTGACAGTTTTTATGTAGCAGTAAGAATGTCAAAGGAAACACTTAGACAAATAGAAATGGGCGGTGGCAATTTTAAGGTAGGTTCTGTTTATAGACACGCCAAACAGGTAGAAATGAATACTGGTATTTCAAGTGATTATTTGTGTGGAAAGAAATCTTTGTTATTTGAAGAAATGGAAAAAGGAAAACTATTGATTCAAAAAATGGATGATTATTTTAAATATATGGAAGTGCTTACAAGTGTTGCAGACGAGGTAGAAGGAAGAAAACGTGAAGAAGCATATCATTATTCTTTAAGTAAGTTGGAGCGTATAATAGAAGATAAAAAAAATGAAAAAATAATAAAAGAATTTAATAAATATAATGAGTTATTGAAGAAGGTAAAGAATTATGAAAAGGCGTTATATCTTTACGCAAAAGAAATTCTGTTGCTTTTTGATAAAGAGGAGTACATAGATGGAGAACTTCACAATCTTGTTTATTATATCAAATATAAAAAGAAGTTTTCAGGTGTGAGTGTTATTACCTATAAGGATATTATGAGAGTATTGGAAGAAACGAATGTAGAACAGCTACGAGAAATGGGAGAAGCACTTCCTATATATATAGATGTACTAGAAAAACATTTAGAATTAGCAAAAGCAGTCTACATTATAGAACAAAAAAATAAATAAGTCCAAAAAATAAAAAATTAAGACCATATTCATAAAAATATGGTCTTTTTTAGTGCGAAAATTTTGAAATGAAGATACGTGTGTCTAAAAATAATACAGCATGGCATTTTAGGATAAAAAAATTAAATCTGTTATCCTTAAAGACAGTTAAGGGAGCCCATAACA
>CAYYZV010000324.1:0-2297 GCA_964476275.1 uncultured Roseburia sp. | reverse complement strand
ATCACTTTCTCACGGTCTGTGCAGTATATGCACAGACCTACTGAATAGTTACAAATCTACTTATTCTCATACTAAATTCCAATATCCTGATAAAATGCCTCTTGTGACTCATTCCACGATTCATACCGCACATCTATTGTATTTTCCGCTTCTGCTAATATTGCATTTGCTTCCCAGTCCTCCATTCCATATGCTTCTGCGGTATTTTTCGGTCGAAAAAACCAAGACGACAGCATAAGCAAACCCAGCAGTCCCAGCAAAAATAATGCACTGGACAATAGCTCTTTTTTTGTTATTTTCATGGTATCCTCCTTAAAAATTTGCATAAATCGGATCAACCGGGATATATCCCAGACCATATGCACCAAAAACAATAACAAATAAGATCATTGCATACATTACCGCCCAGCGTACCGCTAAAGGTTGTTTTCCGAAAGACTGCCGTATTTTTATTCCCCGTTCCTGCAAAATACTAATAACCAGCACTATCAGTAGTGTAAAACAAACAATTCCTACATCATATTTGTCAAGACCTAAACTTTCCAGTGTTTCTAAGCGAAAAGCGCTTAAAGAAAACTCTGTAAGCATTTTCTTAAACATAATCAGACCGGATTTCAAGCCATGTCCCCTGAAAAAAAGCTCGCCAATCACAACCAGAATACTTGTCCTAAGCATCTGAAATACCTGATAAGGCAGCCGGTTTGGATTCACATGCAGCATCTTCCTCACTTTTTTCATCACCGGTTCAACAATATTTCCCATGAGAATCAATCCAAAATGATACATTCCAAAGAAAATATAATTCCATGCCGCTCCATGCCATAAGCCATTGCAGAACCATACACAAAATAATGCTATTGCACTGGCTGCGATCAGTGCAAAGTAATTTCCAACCTTTTTCTTTAACGCTGAAGTCATCTTTTTTACTGGTTTTGACAAAGTAACCGGATAAAAAATATAGTCCTTAAACCATCCCCCCAGTGAAATATGCCATCTCGCCCAAAAATCAGAAATAGTTTTTGAGAAAAATGGTCTTGCAAAGTTCTCTGGAAGTTTCACGCCAAAAATCTGCGCCGTTCCGATTACGGCATCCATCGTACCGGAAAATTCCATATATAACTGAATGGTATAGCTGATAGCCGCTACTGCAACAACACCGCCATCGTAATTTAAAAAGTTTGTAAATACTTCCTGTATTAACGGATTCAAGCGGTCAGCGATCACAATTTTTTTCATCATACCATATAAAATCCGCTGTAAACCCTGTACCAGATTCTGATGTTCAATTTTTGTCACACTCCAAAGCTGGCCAGCGGTCTGTTCGTATCTGCAAATCGGTCCTTCCACAATCTGTGGGAAAAAACTCATGAACAAGGCCAATCTAAACACGTTATGATCCGCCTTTATCGTTCCTCGGTATACATCAAACACATAGGACACAGCCTTCAATGTAAAAAAAGAAATTCCTATCGGCAAAAAATAATGCGGAATTTCAAACTGCACCGGAATCTTACATAATCCCAAAACAGAATTCAGATTTTCCATAAAAAAACCGGAATATTTGAGCACCAAAAGCACTCCGATATGTAATGCTGCTGCAAGTCCAAGCACACCTCGTTTCTGCTTTAGATACTGTGCCTTTATCTGTTTACGTTTTTCTTTTTCTGCTCCACTTAAGCATGATTTTTCTTCATTATGCAGTCGTTCCAGCCAAACACCAAAACAATAAATGGATACTGTACTTAATAATAAATAAACTGTCAATGTTCCGCTAATCATCCAGAAAAATGCATAGCTGGCTAAAATCAAAAAATACTTTTTCCATTTATCTCCCAGTATACTGTACAGCAAAATTACTATTGGCAAAAAGAACATCAGATAATCCATCGAAAAATAAGATGTTAAATCTCCAAAGCTTGCGCCAAACAAGCGTGCCTCTAATGACATTTTTTCTCCTCCGTATATGCTTTCTTTCGTTCATTCACTATTTTATAGTGTATCACATTAAACTTTCCCTGAATATCAAAAAAAGTCCGCACAGCGAACTTTTCAGACATAAAATATTACCTTTTAAACAATAAAACCGAGCGCATCTCGGCGAGCCTAGATCACAGACGTAACCTTCATAGTTAACTCCGCCAGGCACCCTCACGTCACCCAAGAGGTTCTGCTTAAGGCTGCTTTGTTCCCAACCTGACCTGGTTCGCAGATTCCTGCCGCGCAAGACCCAAACATCATCGCCACTTGTGAAGGGCGGCTCTGCAAAGAAATAACCCGCCGATGCTACCCGGAGACAT
>CAYYZV010000323.1:0-2306 GCA_964476275.1 uncultured Roseburia sp. | reverse complement strand
TGTATTGACGTGGATTTTTCCAAAGCTGTTTCCGGTATTGGCATTTGGAATGATTGTACTTCCAATTTATAATCAGCAGCTTCTGCCGGAGACGAGTGTCAGAGGTTTGCCAAACTATATAGCATACCTTGCATTATGGGCACCGCTTTTGTATCTTTTTATTAAGAAAAAAGATAAATTTGACCGATGTTTGTTTTATATATTTGTAGTACCAATTTTTATATCTGCAGTATTCATACCGCTTTTTTCCATGACAAGCTCCTACGGTCCGATAAAAGCATGGCAGATGTTTTTGCCGGGAATGCTGGCAACACTCTATTATATTGCTAAAATCTGGAAAGAGCGAGTGAATGCTCAAAAGACAGGCTATTGTAAATTTTTCTACATGATAGTATCACTTACGCTGCTTTATAATGCATATAGTTTCGTTTACTTATGTTATCCTTTGATTGAAAAAGATAATGTGCGGCTTACAGAAGGTATTTACGCAGGAATAAAGGTAAATGAAAGTATGGAATGCATGGAAGAGATGCAGAAGATGGTTGAACAATATACGGATGGCTGTGAAACCATATTAGCGAGTAGTGAGATACGGTGTATTTATCTGATGACAGATCTAAAGCCGTTTACGGTAACAACGGAAATGGCGACAGTTGCGGATGGTGAGATACGCAGCTGGTACTGGCAGATGGAATATTTTAAAAAATTTAATGCACTGCCGGATATTATGTTTTTGCAAAGTTATGATTTAATGGATGAAAATTTTGCTGAAATAAAAGAAGCAAAGTACGAATTTGTAAAAAGAGAACTAATAGGAGAGCATGAAATTATTATTTATAAAAGAATAGGTATATAATACGGAAAAGATGTCTGAGGTGAGCCTTGGGCATTTTTATTTATTCTTAAGAAAGTTATCCTGTCAAAAATCTTGAAAAAAGCCTTGCTATAGACTATTATAATATAAGGAGTATTCTGTCCAAAGTATTCAGGTCATAGAAAGGCATGGTTATTTTATGAAAGTAGTTTTATTAGCAGGGGGCTACGGCACCCGAATCAGCGAGGAAAGTCAGTATAAGCCGAAGCCAATGATTGAACTTGGCGGGAAACCGATGCTTTGGCACATTATGAAAGAGTATTCTTATTATGGATTTAATGAGTTTATTATTTGTGCCGGTTATAAACAGCATGTTATAAAAGAGTGGTTTGCGGATTATTATCTTCATAATAGTGATATTACATTTGATTTTACCAAAGGCGGAGCCATGACCGTTCATAACAATGTAATGGAGCCGTGGAAAGTGACAATTGTAGATACCGGATTAGATACCATGACGGGGGGCCGCATTAAACGGATTCAGAAGTATATCGGGGATGAGGATTTTCTGCTTACGTATGGAGATGGCCTGACAGATTTGGATATCGCGAAAAGTGTGGCATTTCACAAATCGCATGGTAAAATTGCGACGATGACAGCCGTACATGTGGAGCAGCGTTTCGGTGTGTTGGATATTGATAAAGAGAGTTTTGAAGTAACTGCATTTCGAGAGAAGTCTATGGCAGATGGTTCCCGAATCAATGCCGGGTATATGGTATTAAAACCAGCGATTTTTGATTATCTGGAAGATGACAGCACGGTTTTTGAGAAAGAACCACTGCGCCGTCTGGCTGCAGAAGGAGAGTTAAAAGCGTATAAGCATAACGGATTCTGGCAGTGTATGGATACAAAACGGGAAAAGGAGCAGTTAGAAGCATTAATTGTAGCAGGAAAAGCCCCATGGATGGTATGGGAAAGATAAGTTCCTGAAAGGAAACGGAATAATAATGTTAGAGTTTTACAAAGGCAAGAAGGTACTAGTGACAGGGCATACGGGTTTTAAAGGAGCCTGGCTTTGTCGGATTTTGAATAATGCAGGGGCGAAGGTGACAGGATATGCACTGGAAGCACCAACGAAGCCGAGTCTTTTTGAATTGAGTGAGCTTGAGAAGAATATGAACTCCATTATAGGAGATATCAGAGATTTGGATCATTTGAAAAGCGTTTTTGAAGAGGAGTGTCCGGAAATTGTATTTCATTTGGCGGCTCAGCCGATTGTAAGGGATTCCTATAAGAATCCGGTTTACACTTATGAAACGAATGTAATGGGAACAGTAAACATCTGCGAATGTGTCAGACTGCATCCTTGTGTAAAATCTTTTCTGAATGTTACTACAGATAAAGTATATGAAAATAAAGAATGGGAGTGGGGCTATCGGGAAAATGAACCGTTAGATGGCTTTGACCCATATTCAAATAGTAAATCCTGTTC
>CAYYZV010000322.1:0-2334 GCA_964476275.1 uncultured Roseburia sp. | reverse complement strand
ATGTCTACCGGTAATACAAAGAAATTAACAACAATGATGAAGGACTTTGGCGCAACTGCAATTGCATGTACTCCATCTTATTTGCTTCATATCGCAGAGACCTTAGAGGCAGATGGTGATCTTGATAAAATTAAATTAAAAGCAGCAATCTGCGGTGCAGAACCATGGACAGAGCAGATGCGCAAACAGATTGAAGAAAAATTAAATATCAATGCATTTGATATCTATGGATTATCAGAAATTATGGGTCCGGGTGTGGCTTGTGACTGTATTTACCATAAAGGCTTACATGTATACGAAGACCATTTCCTTCCGGAAATTATTCATCCGGAGACATTAGAGCCGGTTGCGGAAGGAGAAACAGGTGAATTAGTATTTACTACTTTGACCAAGGAAGGTATTCCGCTTCTTCGCTACCGTACAAGGGACTTGACAAGCATCAGCTATGATAAGTGTGAGTGCGGAAGAACGTTAGCGCGTATCAGCCGTTTCAAAGGACGTTCGGATGATATGCTGATTATTCGTGGTGTAAACGTATTCCCATCACAGGTAGAAGCAGCATTATTAGAAATGGGTGAAGCTTCACCACACTATATGATGATTGTGGATCGTGTAAATAATTTAGATACACTTGAGGTACAGGTAGAAGTAGATGAGAAATTCTTCTCTGATAAGATTAGTGAGCTTGAAAATCTGACAAAGAAAATTGCACATGTGATTCAGCAGGCGATCGGAATTGCAGTTAAGGTAAAATTAGTAGAACCAAAGACCATTGAACGAAGTATGGGTAAAGCGGTTCATGTAATTGATAAACGTAAGCTTGTATAATTAGGAGGAAAATTATGTTCGTAGATCAGTTATCCGTGTTTATTGAAAATAGAGAAGGCCGTTTAGAACAGGTATTAGAAACCTTAAAAGATAAAAATATTAATATTATTTCTTTGTCATTGGCAGATTCCAGCGATTTCGGACTGCTTCGCATGATTGTATCCAATCCGGAAGAAGGAAAAAATGCATTGAAAGAGGCTGGATTTTCTGCAATGCTTACAAAGGTTTTAGCAGTCAAATTGTCTCACCAGGTAGGACAGCTTCAGGTGCTTCTTTCTGAGATCTGTAAAGCAGGTATTAACATTGAGTATACCTATGCACTTGCAACAGGAAATGATGATGCATCTATCGTAATTAAAACAGCAGATTTAGAAAAAGCAGCAGCTGTATTAGAAAAAACAGGTGTAGAATTAATTAAAGCGGCAGAATTGAGTAAGTAAGAAGGACAGAATCATGGTAATAGATTTTCACACACATATTTTTCCGGATGCGATAGCACATAAAACCATTCGTTTATTGGAGCAGCGTTCCGGAATAGATGCTTCAACAGATGGTACGTTGAACGGATTATTAGATTCCATGGACCGGACGGGAATAGATTTATCGGTTATACTTCCTGTAGTGACGAGACCGTCTCAGTTTGAAAGTATCAATGTGTTTGCAAAAAGTGTAAATGAGAAATATGCCGGAAGATTCATTTCATTTGGCGGAATTCATCCGGACAGTGAGGACTATAAGGGACAGCTTCGTACAATTAAAGAAATGGGATTGCCGGGGATTAAGCTTCATCCGGATTATCAGGGCGTTATGATTGATGATGTGCGGTATATGAATATTATCGAATATGCCGATGAATTGGGATTAATTACGCTTACGCATGCCGGAGTAGATAGTGGTCTTCCGGATCCGGTACACTGTCCGCCGGATAGAATGAGAAAGGTAATCGATACCATAAAGCCGAAAAGGCTGGTGGTAGCTCATTACGGAGGTTGGAAGCAGTGGGAACAGGCATATGAGTATCTGATAGATGCAGATGTTTATTTTGATACCGCAGTGACCTTTGGTTATCTTGAACAGGAACTGTTCTTAAAAATGTGGGAAAAGGTGAACAAAGAAAAGGTATTGTTTGCTACGGATTCGCCATGGAGTGACGCAGCAATGCCTCTTTCTAAAGTGCATGAACTGCCGATTAGTCAGAAAGAAAAGGAAGATCTTCTCGGCAATAATGCGAAAAAACTTTTAGGAATTAAATAAAAGGGATAAAATGTGAGGATAAGGTAATGGTTACAAAAGTTATTTTTTTAGTAATTTTCTTTGCAGTGATGATTGGAGTAGGTATTTCCTCCAGAAAACATGCAACAAATGTGAATGATTTCGTATTAGGCGGCAGAAGCGTAGGTCCGTGGCTTACTGCTTTTGCCTATGGTACATCTTATTTTTCGGCAGTAGTGTTTGTTGGTTATGCAGGACAGTTTGGTTATAAATACGGAATTGCTTCTACATGGA
>CAYYZV010000321.1:0-2341 GCA_964476275.1 uncultured Roseburia sp. | reverse complement strand
AAACCGGCATATAAATAGCAGCTTCCATAATCATATCAAGCTCTTTTTCAACTAATGCACATCTTTCTTCAAAGTCAAGTGTCTGAAGAATCTGTGCCTGAATTTCGTCAATTTCTTTGCTCTTATACTTCTGATAGTTAGAACCACCTTCGCTGCCGAACATCTGAGTAAGGTCACAATCTGTAGCATTACCCCATGCCATTACCCACATATCTGTTTCGCCGCCCTGTACCTGTGTAGAAAGTACGGAAAATTCAAGGTCGTTAACTATAAGCTCAGCACCCATAGCAGCCATATCGTTTGCCATCTGTGTTAAGATTGGTGTAGCCGGATGTGTAGATGCATCACCGATTGCACAGTTTACGACTAACTGCTCACCATCTGCGTTTACAAGCTTGCCATTAACCTGTGTATAACCTGCTGCCTGAAAATATGCAAGTGCTTTTGCAGGATCATAGGTATAGTAAGGTTTTGCATCATCCGGATACTCTGCTAAAGTAGGCGTCATTGGACGCTCGATTACTTCACCAAGCTCTCCATAGTATGACTGAACAGCAGGTTCTCTATTCATTAAGCACATCAAACCTTTACGTACATTTATATCCGGTATACGTTCTGCGTTGATACCGATATAACCGTAACCCGGGTTATCTACTAATGAATAAGAAGCTATATCTGCACTTTCATCTAACTGAGCAACAATTTCAAGAGAAGCACTTGGATCTGTGATATCAATTTCACCATTTAATACCAGATCTACTTTATCTTCTTCATTTACTACCTGAAATTTTAAAGTAGGAATCTTTGGACATCCTTTGAAGTATGTCTCATTTGCTTTTAATGTAACAATATTATTTTCATATTTTTCAAATACATAAGCACCAGAACCTAAAGGAGCTGTATTTTTTGCTTTTACTCCGCTTAAGTCACCCTTTGTAAAACCCTCTCCATAGTAATGTTTTGGTGTAAGCGGAAGCAAAGCAACATTCTTATCTGCTGAAATATTTGCGGAATTAAAAGTTACCGTACAAGTGTAATCATCTACTTTCCGAATTCCTGTAATGATTTCCACTTCATCTGTATTTTTATAAGCTTCAAGACCTTCAATATCTAGTGTCCCGAATGTGCTCATTCCATCATATGTCGGATCCGCGTATACATAGTAACTGAAAATAAGGTCATCAATTGTAACCGGTTCACCATCTGAAAAAACCATATCTTTCTGAATAGAAACAGTATAAACATATTTTACTGTTCCATCTTCTGCTGTTACTTCTTCCATTTCCACATGACCTGCTTCATCAACAAGTCTGCCATCTGCATCTAATCGGCATACGCTTGCAAACACCGGATTAATTCCAACCTGCGCATCATATCCGCTGGTATAAAAAAACGGACTAAATACACCATCTAAAGACTGTGTTCCTACAACAAGCGTATCATATGTGCTTCCTGCATTCTCCGTAGAATCCATTCCGTCTTTTTTACTTCCACATGCTGCAAAACCTACCATCATTACACATGCAAGAAAAAATGTAACTAATCTTTTTTTCATATTCCCTCCTGTCTTGTTATACAAATACAATTGTTTGTGTACTGCGCACAGCATGTTTTATTATACAGATTCAATAAATATTGTCAATATCAAAAGGCGTTTTTTGTGCAATTACCACAATTTACCAATTTTATTAATCAAAAAAAGCTTCTCCCTTAGATTTTCACCTAAAGGAGAAGCCTTCTAAATACTTCTAAATACTTCTAAATACTTCTAAATACTTCTAAATTCTGTTATTTAGTTCTTTTCTGCATACATGAAATATTTCATACCAAATACTGTAGCGTAGATGTTAGAAACATTAGATTTCTGCATATATACGTCATTGTAGTAGTAAATTGGCATAACTGCGCCTGTTTCCATAAGCATATCTTCTGCATCGTGCATCAACTGTACACGATTTACAAAGTCTGTTGTTGTACGAATCTCTTCAACTAAAGCATCATATTCTGTCCAGTCTGGTGAAGATGATACAGGTGTACCCTTTCCTAACTGCATATCGTTGTTACCTGACTCAGAAATGAAGATTTCAAGCATGTTAATTGGGTCATTGAAGTCAGCTACCCAGCCTTCACGTGCGATTGTGAAGTTACCTGCTTTACGATCTTCAAGGAATACGTTCCAGTCTTCTGTTTTGATTTCCATCTTGATACCAAGTAAAGCAAAATCCTGCTGCATAGATTCAGCGATTGCTACGTGTCCTGTACCTTCGTTTGTTAAGTATGTCATAGAAATTGCCGGATCAACCTTATATGTGCCATCACCATTATCTGTGAATGTGTAGCC
>CAYYZV010000320.1:0-2362 GCA_964476275.1 uncultured Roseburia sp. | reverse complement strand
TATGCTGAACTAATACCATTGGTGCATCTAAATTTTTCGGTAAAAATGGAATTACACTTTGTAATGCTTTTGGCCCACCTGTTGAACAGGCAAGTGCAACAATTTTGTTGTGTCCTTTTATGTTATTTACTGCTGGTCTGGCAGCTGTCCTCGCAGCTGCAGCTGGTCTCGCTGATACAGCTGGTCTCGCTGGTGCAGCTGATCTGGAAGTCACACCAGAGGTTCTGCTTGATGAAAAAGTACTTCTCTTAAACTGTTCTGTTTTTAAAACTGCTTTTAAAACATCTAACAGTTTCTTTTTAAATGCATCCCCTTTTGCTTCGATAACGTTATCCGGTTTCGTAACAAAATCGATTGCGCCTAATTCCAATGCAAGAATTGTAACTTCTGCATCCTTGGTTGTCATGGTACTAACCATAATAACGGTTGCTTTAATTTTCTCTTTCTGTAAACGTTCCAAAAGTTCCAAACCATTCATACGAGGCATATTAATGTCAAGTACAACACCATCATATTTGTTTTTCTTTAACTTTTCATATGCTTCAAGTCCGTCCCGACATACATCCGTTGCCTGAAATGTACTATCTGTGTTTATTATATCACAGATAACCCTTCTCATGAGTGCAGAGTCATCAACCACTAAAATATTTTTCTTCATACCCACTAACCATTCTCTTTCTTATTATCTTTTTCGATGTCTTCTTTCTTCTTCAAAAATATAACGAATGATTTCTTCACGCATTTCATTATCTTCCAATTCAAATTTTACACGGCTTTCATACGCTACTTTTCCCATTACATCAATTTTTTTAGAAATAACTACATCTGCAAGCATATAAAAATCACGGTCTACCTTTTCATTTTGCAAATATAATACAATAAAAATCTTTTTATCTGTATCTAACTCATATGATGATAAAAACCTCATTCCACCGCCGCTAAGATCTGTTGTAGTTCCATGACATAGACCAGAAAGCCTTCCTCCCATAAACTCCATATACAATTCTTCTGCTGTTTTTAAATTCTGAGTTTCCTCTAAAACAAAAAAATCAAACTCTACCAGACATGGATAACGGAAAAATTCTCTTCTCTGTATTTTCTGCAGAGCATTTTTTAATTGAATTTCCATCATATAACGTCCGCCTGCTCTATAACGTTCTGTAACAACAGCAATACATTTATATACATTACCACTTTGTGTATTAAATACCACTTCAAAACGCATGTTTAAAGGAGGTACTATCACTTTCCCTTTTTCAATCGGCATTGATACTTCGAATTTCCCTTTCTCTTTTATATCTAACACCTGACTTTGGTATATTTTTTGCTCATGCTCTAGCTGTCCATCTCTTTCGACCCTCTGTTCAAGCTTGATATCAAGCCTATCTCCAACACGAATTACACTTGAAACTGCCATAACGCCACCCCTTACTTATCTATTTATAAATTTATTAATAAGCTTCGTAATGCCCCATTTTGTAGTTACCGCTGCATCTGTCTCACTTAAAATCTGCTTTGCAATTGCTTCAAACGACTCTGCTGATCTGGAAGCCGGACTGCACAAAGATACAGGTTTCTGCTGACGTACTGCTTTCTCTAATGCACCATCCTGCGGAACCGACCCGAGATACTGTATCTTACCCTCCAAAAACTGCTTTACAACAGAATCCAACTTTTCAAAAAGCAGCTTTCCTTCTCTTGTATTTGTAACACGATTACATACCACATAGATCTGCGAATCATTCTTCACAAAATCCGGATGATGATACAATGCCTTTAATAAAGAATAAGAATCTGTCAATGAAGTCGGATCCGGTGTCGTTACTAACAACACCTCTGGACTCGCCAGAACAAATTCCATAACACTATCTGAAACTCCTGCCCCAGTATCTACAATAATAATATCTGCCATCGTTCCCAGCTTCTCTAAGCACTTTACCAGATACATAATCTGTTCTTTTGATAAATTATTTAAACCTAATATTCCAGAACCGCCTGAAACAAACCCAATTCCCATTGGTCCTTCTGTTACAATCTCACTAATATCTTTTCCACGATATATCAAATCACTAAGATTGAATTTTGGAATTGCACCAAACATTACTTCTACATTCGCAAGTCCAAAATCGGCATCAAATATCAATACCTTCTTCCCCATCTTACGAAACTGAATTGCAAGATTAACAGAAAGATTTGACTTTCCAACGCCCCCTTTTCCACTGGTAACCGTAATGACCCGGGCTGTATGATTTATTACTTTTTGATTCTGCTTTTTTATAACATTTCTAAGCTGTTGAGCCTGGTCCATGATTTATTTGCCTCCAAGCAACTGTTTTACTATCCTCTGTGAATTAAATTCTTC
>CAYYZV010000319.1:0-2365 GCA_964476275.1 uncultured Roseburia sp. | reverse complement strand
ACAGCAACTATATGGCCTTCAGCCATTTTTATCGTACATTGATGAATAATTCAGGATAAAAAATATAATTTGGCTTATGAACGTTGTATTGGTGTGATGGCAAAATTGGTACAAAAATATGGTGTTCAGGTCTTAGAAAAAGAAGAAAAGAAAGAGAAGGTTGCTATGGAAAAAGGCACTCAAAAATGAGTGCCTTGGTGCCCTTACGGCGAAAATACTTCTTAAAAACTTGCCCTTACGGCGTATATCGCTTTTCTTATATTTATAGTAAAGTATATGTGCCAAAAAGGCAATTATTTTTTTGAAGTTATAAAAATTAGTAGGTATGTCATTGACTTTAGTATTTATTAGAAGTATAATTTTAATAAAAATCGGCACAAATAAAATATACCGAAAAACATTAAAATATAATTTTAATAAAAGACAATGATTAAAGTGAGGTGGCGAGGAATGGTTAATGAATGTAAGTTTCCAAAAGATAAGTTGCTATTTTCAATTATTGAACTTAAAGAAGATGGGTTATCTCATTATAAAATTAATCAGCTGGTTGCAGATGGAATGTTATTGAAATTGAATAAAAAATATTATGAAAATACAAATTATCAAGGTGAAGAATGTGACTTTTATTATGTTCCGGCATATGCTCCCAAAGGAGTGATTTGTCTTTTGAGTGCAGCTTCTTATTATAATTTGACGACTACAAAACTGGATGCAGTAGATGTAGCCATTCAAAGAAAGGCAAAGATTTCTACCATGCCAGATTGGCCAGAGTTATCAATTTATTATTATTCAGATGAGCGCTTTGAAACAGGAATTAAGCTTATACAGGAAGGTAAGAATCAGTTCAGAATTTATGATATAGAGAAAACAGTAGTAGATGTTGTATCTTTTCGTGAGAAAGTTGGTATTGAAGAAACAAAGGAAGTTCTCATTAATTATCTTAGACGAAAGGATAGAAATCTTAACAGATTATTACGATATGCTGAATTACTTAAATGTGGAGAGATTATGAAAACATATTTGGAAGTACTTGTATGATAGTAAAATAATTAACAAAAGACAAAATAAGAAATGATAATGAAAATGGAACACAGTGTGTTCCGAATTGGAATATATTTGGAGGTTATGATGGGAAGTAAGAATGAAATTGTAAAAAATGATAAAGTTGATTTTCCAGAATTTGTGAATATAAGAAAAACTATTTTAGAAGCTCGTGAAAAAGTTGTAACTACGGTGAATTTTGCTATGGTAGCGGCTTATTGGACAATTGGAAAACAGATATATGAAGCTACAAATAATATTGGTTCTGTATATGGAAAGCAATTATTGAAATTTGCTTCAGAAAAATTGACAGAGGAATTTGGAGCCGGATTTGATGAAAGAAATCTGCGTTATATGCGTCAGTTTTATGAGGCATATCCAATTTGGAACACAGTGTGTTCCGAATTGAGTTGGTCGCATTATCGATTACTTATGAAAATAAAGGAAGATGAAAAAAGAGCTTATTATCAAAAAGAATGTGTTGAGTGTGCATGGAGTGTTCGGCAGTTGGAACGTCAGATAAATTCCTTTTATTATGAGAGATTATTGGCTACCAGTGAAGCAAAAAAGGCAGAAGTAAGAGGTGAGATAGAGATACTTGAACCAAATATTGAACCAAAACATTTGCTAAAAGACCCGTATATATTAGAATTTTTAGGATTGGAAGAAAATAAGGCATATTTAGAACGTGAATTAGAGCAGGGATTGATAGATAATTTGCAAAATTTCTTTCTGGAATTAGGAAAAGGGTTCTGTTTTGTAGCAAGACAAAAAAGAATTACAATTGAAGGCGATCATTATTATGTGGATTTGGTGTTTTATAATTATATTTTGAAATGTTTTGTAGTTATTGAATTAAAAACACATAAACTGACTTATCAGGATATTGGACAATTGGATTTTTATGTAAAATATTTTGAGGAAAATATTAAAACAGAAGGAGATAATCCAACTATCGGTCTTATACTTTGTTCCGAGAAAAATGAAACGATGGTAAAATATTCTGTCCTAAATGAAAGTAAGCAGTTATTTGCATCCAAATATAAACTCTATATTCCAACAGAGGAAGAGCTAAAGAGAGAGTTAGAACGTGAGAGATTCAATATTGAACAACGTTTAAAGGATAAAGAATAGCATTGTTTTAAGTAGATATACTGAAAATAGAAACGAGAGGGACTGCTATGAGAAAGAAACGACTAAAATGTTATCTTTATACAAGAGTATCTACTTCCATGCAGGTAGATGGATATAGCTTAGATGCCCAAAGAGAGAAACTTCGTAAGTATGCAGAATACGAAGATATGATAATTGCCGGAGAATATTC
>CAYYZV010000318.1:0-2368 GCA_964476275.1 uncultured Roseburia sp. | reverse complement strand
TATCCATTGGCAGCAAATTTTAAGGATTTCCTGAGATTGATACTGGCATGTGGAAGTACAACAGCGGTAGAACAGCTCATTGGATGGAACAAGGAGCAGTTTGAGGATTTCGTACATAGTGATGACAATAAGATATTCCCAGAACAGGCAGAGGTCTTAAAGCTGATGGCAGAGGAATTAAAGCTGCAACCAATGGAAGAACCGTATGAGTATGTGAAGGCTGTGCAGGAACAGTTTGATGATAGGAAAATTAAATATTCTAATGAGTATTATGATGTATTAGGTCTGGAACGTCCGGATGGTTCTGAAAGTGATATGCCATTAATGGAGTTTGGGACAGTATCATTTTCTTTCGTAAAGCATGATAAGGAAAACGGAGAATAAGAAATAGATTAAAGTGGAAGGTTTTCATAAATGATAGAGGTTGTATTTGGAGAAAGTGCGTATGGAAGTTTGAAAGTTGCACAAGGTTACGGGAAAGGTAAATATCAAAGTGGGGCAGTTTCGGTATTCATGGCGAATACAGATGGAGTAAATCCTAGTAAAGAGGAAATTCAAACAATTAAGCAGCAAGTAGAGGACTGTGAACGGAAGAATTGGGAAATGGCGATGCCAATAGAAAGCGGTCGAGGAGATGCGTATTGCTTTGATATGGCTTTAAGTGTAGGTGATATTTCTGATGATGGATTAGGGCAACAGCGTAGGAAGGTCCTAAAGAGGATGTTATCTGTTGGCTTTGTAGAAGATATAGACACGCGAATTGATAAAAAAATGCAAAATACTGCAAATGCATTAGAGTCTATTATTGAACGATACAGTGCTGGTGAGGAAGTACGTATCTGGTATAGTGATAATCCCGATGAGATATGTGGTATGTATTGGCTTATGGCGCAGTTTCAGGCAATAAAAAATCAAACAGCTATCTATTTGGTTAAGTTGCCAAATTGGGAATATAAAGAAGATAATACAATCATTTCACGAAATGGATGGGGAGAGATTGCACCAGGTGAATGGGGAAAGTACATTTCGCTGCAGGAGAAAGTGCAGCCGGTATTTCTCTCGGTCTGTGCAATGAAATGGAGAAAACTTCAGGAAGAAAATGCACCTTTACGTGCGATACTAAATGGTCAGCTTCAAAGTGTATCAGAAGAGATTTATGACAGTTTCATTTTACGTGAGATTGCTGTTCAGGAAAATGAATTTAAAATGGCAGTCGTGATAGGGAATGTTATAGGAAAATATCAGCTTGGCATTAGTGACGTTTGGATTGCGAATCGCATGGAAAAGTTGATTGCGAATGGTGTATTAGAAGTAATAAGAGAGGCACCGGAAGAAGGACCAAGCTATCGCCGGATACTAAGAAAGAGAGGTAATGTGTAATGAAAAAGAATTTTGATTTATCATTATTTTTAGGATGTTGTGTTATCAGTGTTGGCATTATTGTAGCTGGATGGCTCATTTCTAAAGAAATGCCGGAGACAACAAAGGTTCCGTCCAGTCTTGCCATTACAACAACAGATTCAGCATATGGTGAATTTGGAGAATATCTTTCTAAATATGAACTTGCAGCATATTTAGGTATCACAGATGACGATGTTACAAGTCTAGTCAATTCAGGAGAACTGAAGGATGTATCGACAAAACTGGGAGCAAATTATGTATTTGTAAAAGATGCCGTGGATGAATGGATGGCAGAGAGATTGGCACAGTAAAGTGGGAGAAAAAGATGAAGAAAAAATGGTTTTGGATATTTATAGTGATGGTGATTGTTTTAGTGGCAGGGGGATACCTGGTCTACGACAGTATATTTCCGAAAGCAGAACCCTTAAAATTATTAAAGGTATCTGAAACAGACGACATTTATATTTATGATAGCAACGAAAATGAAATAGAACTGAGTGATTCAGAGATAGAAGCGTTGTTTATATATATAAATACAGCGGAATCTACTAGAATAATGAGTGTAAATGATTATCCGAGTGTAAGACCATATTATGTAGTCGAAATAGAGTCAGTTGACCGGTATTTCAGATATATGATTTATGAGGAAAACGGAAAGGTATATGTAGAGTTGCCATACGAAGGTGTATATGTCGTAGATGCAAAAGCTATTGACATTTTGCGATAGGAGAGGAGAACGAGACATGAAAAAATGGCTTGCTGTGATTGTGGCTGCAGTAGGAGTGATATTAGTGGGATTTGGAATCAGTACTAAAATAAAGGGAGCAGCTTCCGTGGGTATTATAGGTGGCGCAGATGGACCAACGGCAATCTTTGTAGCAGGAAAAGTTGGTGATGGATTTAGCTTAGGGATTATACTATTAGGAATTATTCTTGTGATTGTAGGAGTACTTATTTATAGAAAAAT
>CAYYZV010000317.1:0-2392 GCA_964476275.1 uncultured Roseburia sp. | reverse complement strand
ATTGTCAAAGGTCTATTTGTCCTTACCCATATCAACAGATGCAATGTGTACATTCACTACAGATACTTCTAATGCTGTCATATTCTCGATAGCAGTTTTCACACGCTCCTGCACCTTACCTGAAACCTCCGGAATAGAATATCCGTATCCGATATTAATAGCAATGTCTGCATTCACAATACCATCTAATACATCTACACGAACACCCTTTGAAAGGTTCTTCATACCTAATTTGCTAACCAGTTCATTTGTAATGTTACCAGCCATGGAACTTACACCCTCTACTTCTGTGGTAGCAAGTCCTGCAATGATGGCAACTACTTCATCTGCGATCTTCACTTCTCCTAAATTACCATCCTTTATCTTAAATGATCTTCTATCCTCAGCCATTGTTCAATGCCTCCTAAGTGATATTATATAGTTTATTATATCAGACTATTCCGTATTTGAAAACAAAAAAAACACTAAATTTCTTCAAATTTGCAATTTGCGTCACCCGCTTCTGATACAAAGCGGTATGCCATCTGCTCTCCTGCAAAAGAAATAGAAAAGCTTCCTTCCATATCCAGATAGGACTGCATTCTTGCAATTTCTGCCAAAAGCTCTGCCAATTCATCTAAAAATCCCTCTGCCGCATCTGCATTTACACATTCTTCTTCCTCGATATGTTCGTCATAATACAAACGAAGCATAAATTCATCTAAATCACTCTCACTGTCTGCTTTCGCCTGCGCAATATAAGTATTCTTATGTAGTGCGATGGACCTCTTAATGTAGCTTTCAGATGATAAGATTCTAGTCTGTGCAATATCATCTCCCTCAAAAAATAACTTGTAATCAATTATTAATTTTCCACTTGCCATGTCTTTTGTCTCTTTTCTTTTTCGTTTATGTTTGAAAGATTGATTTAAAAATCTCTATTATCTATTGTAACACATTCTAACCCAAAATAAACAACTATTTTCTTCACAAATCTCTTATTACTCGTCGTTGTGCAGTTTGAAATATTCGCGATGCTGACTTACATATTCTTCATAATCTTCCTTATTTATTTTTGATATTAATTTAAAATAGATTATCCTTTCCATTGCATTTATATAATCTAATTCAAAACAGGACGCTACCCAGTTGCAATAAATCCAATATATGATTACAATTGACAGACATGGTATTACATTGGGTCTAAATAGGGTATTCATAAACTGTACAGCTACACAAAACTTTGATAATTTGGAAAATATTATAACTAATATTGCCAACTTCTCTTTTCCAGTGATTATTATTTTATCTTTCTTTAACATTTTTTCTTTCTTTCCTGCATATTTTTATTATTGTTCTGCTATATTTATCTTTTTATACACAAGAAAGAATCAAAACCTTCATTCTGCCATAGAATATATTTATATGAGCGAAATACAAATATATTCTATCATATTAAAAAGCCGGCCATGAAAATCTTTTACATTTTCATAGTCGGCTTTTTCGGCACTCAATTCTTTTATTTTCCCACAATCTTCCCCGTATTAATAAAATCATACGGAGTCGTCTGATAAACGTAGTAATTCAACCAGTTCGCATACAAAATATTTCCATGGGAACGCCAGTGCAATAGTGGTTTTTTTGTTTCGTCATCATTCGGATAATAATTCACAGGTACCTCAATTGGAAGTCCCTTGCTCTTATCTCTCTTATACTCTTTATCCAAAGTCAGGCGGTCATATTCCGGATGACCCATTACAAAAATCTTTCTTCCTTCGTCAGCAATTGCAAGGAAAAATCCTGCTTCCTCTGACTCTGCCAAGATTGTCAATTCTTTAACAGCTCGAATATCTTCAATACGAACCTCTGTGTGTCTGGAATGAGGTGCCATAAAGCAGTCATCAAAGCCTCTTACTAGCGGCACCTTTCGATTCATTACTTTATGCTCATAGACACCGAACATTTTTCCATCCAGCATATGCTTCTGCAAACCATAATGATAGTACATGCCTGCCTGCGCTCCCCAGCATAAATGTAGAGTCGAAGTTGCGTGTGTTTTGCTCCACTCGAAAATTTCTTTCATTTCTTCCCAGTAATCTACTTCTTCATACTCCATCTGTTCTACTGGAGCTCCGGTAATAATTAAACCATCAAAATACTGCTCTCTGATATCTTCAAAACGCTCGTAAAACTGATTCAGATGGCTTAACGAAGTATTTTTAGACTCATGAGTTGATACCGTTACAAAAGTTACGTCTACCTGTAACGGAGTATTAGACATAGAACGCAGCAGCTGCAGCTCTGTATCCTCCTTTAACGGCATTAAATTCAAAATAGCCACTTTAATCGGACGAATATCCTGATGTGTGGCACGATTTTCGTCCATCACGAAAATATTTTCTTTTTCCAGAAT
>CAYYZV010000316.1:0-2406 GCA_964476275.1 uncultured Roseburia sp. | reverse complement strand
AAAAACTGTGCGTACATATATTATCTCCCTTCAAACCGTGAAGTAATTATAGCACCAATTTGTTTGGCACTTAATGGTTTCTGGACAAAATCCTTTGCACCGGCTTTGATAGCAGCTTTTAACTGTTCCTGTGTACCTACAGAAGATACAATAACAATTTCCGCCTGTGGATCGAATTCACGAATTTCACAAATAGCAGCATTACCATCTTTTACAGGCATAACAATATCTAAAAAAACCAAATGCGGCTGTTCTTTTTTATAACAGTCAATGGCACCTTGTCCGTTTGATGTTTCAATAAATGTCGGTTTTCCAAAAGAAAGAATAGCATCTTTCAATTGTTTTCTGGCAAGAATTGAATCATCACAAATTAATATCTTAGCATCGTCTAATCTCATTTATAGGCCCCCTTAATACGATGAAATAATCTAGTACTATTGTACACTATTTTATTTCCCATTGCAAATACTAATTGCAATGATTCGAATTTTGAATTATACTTGTTATGGTTTATACAGGAAAATTTACGAATTCGGTACTTGGAGGTTTATATGGATGTAATGACGATTTTTGATGTGGTAATGATTGGGTTAGGAGTTTATATTGCAGCAGCTGCATTTAATATGAAGAAAAACAATGAAATAGGCACTGTAATTTTAGCAGACGAAGAAGTAAACAAATGTAAAGATAAAACAGGATTTATTGCATACATTTACTGGCGAGAGGCTGTATTGGGAGCTGCCTTGATTCTTTACGGTGCGACAGGACTGCTGGATAAGTATATTTTTAAACTGGGAGGATTCTTGAATTATATACCAATCATTCTGTTATTACTTGTGTTTGCATGGTTTTATAAAGGTCTGCAGTCAGCAAGGGCTGATTATTTGTATTAAAAAATAATATTGAAAATGGAAAAGGTTTCAAATCAGTTTTTAAGTCTGATTTGAAACCTTTTTATTAACGCTGATTCATTGGAATATATTCCTTATGTTCGCAGATATTTTTATATGCAGGACGCATAATTTTGCCGTCAATCGATAATTCTTCCAAACGATGTGCACTCCAGCCGGCAATTCTTGCAATTGCAAAAATAGGAGTGTAGAGTTCCATTGGCAGATCAAGCATACGATAAGCAAATCCGCTGTAGAAATCGACATTAGGACTTACACCTTTGTAAATTTTGCGTTTTTGAGCAATAACCTGTGGTGCAAGGCGTTCTACTAAAGCATAGAGATTAAATTCTTTCGTCATACCTTTTTCAGCAGATAATTGTTCCACAAAGTTGCGGAAAATCTCTGCTCGCGGGTCTGATAAAGAGTAAACTGCGTGGCCCATTCCATAAATAAGTCCCTGTTTATCAAATGCTTCTTTATTAAGAAGAGCCATTAAGTAACGTTTCACTTCTTCTTCATCTTCCCAGTCTTTTACAACCTCTTTCATATCATCGAACATTTTTACAACCTTTAAGTTAGCACCACCGTGCTTTGGTCCCTTTAAAGAGCCTAAAGCAGCAGCAATTGCGGAATAAGTATCGGTACCGGAAGAAGATACCAGATGCGTAGTAAATGTAGAATTATTACCGCCACCGTGCTCCATATGTAAAATAAGTGCGGTATCTAACAATTTTGCTTCCAGTGGAGTGAATTTACTATCCGGACGTAAAATATGAAGAATATTTTCTGCTGTAGAGTAGGTTTCAACTGGTCTATGGATAAAAAGACTGTCACCCTCTCGGAAATGTTTATAGGATTGATAACCATAAACCGAAAACATTGGAAATAAGCTGATAAGCTGTAAACACTGACGCAAAACGTTAGGCAGTGAAGTATCATCTGCTTTTTCGTCGTAAGAATACATGGTAAGTACACAGCGGGCAAGTGTGTTCATCATATCTCTGCTTGGAGCCTTCATAATAATATCACGGACGAAATACGTCGGAAGACTGCGGTATTCGCTAAGCATACCCGAAAACCCGGCAAGCTCTTCCTGAGTTGGAAGTTTTCCAAATAAAAGAAGATAGGTACATTCTTCGAAACCGAAATGGCTTTGCGGGTCAATTCCGGAAATAATATCCTTTATATTGTAACCGCGGTAAGAAAGAGAGCCCGGTGCGGGAACAGAAACACCATTTTCGATGCGGGTAGAACATACATCAGAAATCTGGGTCAGACCTACAAGGACACCTTTACCGTTTAGATCACGTAATCCTCGTTTTACGTCGTATGCGGCGTATAACGCAGGATCAAATGCAGCACTTTGTTTGCCTAATTCAGATAGTTCGAGCAATGCAGGGGTGATTTTTGTATATGGATTTTCAGCATTACTTTTCATATAAGATCCCTCCTGTTTTTTATTTTTACTGACAACCTTTAACACGTTACTCTATAATAGCATAAGTGTTTTGTA
>CAYYZV010000315.1:0-2414 GCA_964476275.1 uncultured Roseburia sp. | reverse complement strand
AAGCTATTATTTTTATATGGGCTGGAATGCAAAATATGCCTTGCTATTGCTGATATCTACAGTGATTACATATTTCAGCGGCATACTGCTTTCAGCAGTGAAATCTGATAAAGGGTATGCCGTTTTTTTGAAAAAAAGTATTGTGGCAGTCAGTTTTCTTTCAAATTTGGCAATTTTATTTTTTTACAAGTATTTTGATTTTGCGATTGAAAATATCAATGCCGTGTTGGAGGCAGTCGGAGTAGAATTGTTAAATCCAGAGTTTGACGTGCTGCTTCCGGTAGGTATTTCCTTTTATACTTTTCAGGCATTAGGTTATACGATAGATGTGTACAGGGGAGACATTTATGCGGAAAAAAATCCTCTGAAATATGCGCTGTTTGTATCCTTTTTCCCTCAGCTTGTGGCAGGACCGATTGAGCGTTCAAAGAATTTGTTAAAACAGATAAATCAACCTAAAAAATTTTCTTATGAGAAGATGTGTGAAGGCCTCATGCTGATGCTGTGGGGCTTCTTTTTAAAGATGGTGATTGCAGACCGAATTGCTATTTTTGTAGATGCTGCGTATGGTACAGAAATATTATATGATGGAAAATATCTGCTTTTGGCAAGTATATTATTTGCATTTCAAATTTACTGTGACTTTGCCGGATATTCGATCATTGCTGTCGGGGCGGCAAAAGTAATGGGATTTGATTTAATGGAAAATTTTAACTGCCCTTATTATGCCCGGTCTGTCGCAGAATTTTGGCGGCGGTGGCATATTTCTCTTTCAAGCTGGTTCCGCGATTATTTGTATATACCTTTGGGTGGAAACCGAAAAGGTACTCTGCGAAAATACATGAATACAATGATTGTATTTTTAGTAAGCGGTTTGTGGCATGGCGCAGATTGGACCTATGTCATTTGGGGCGGCTTAAATGGGATTTATCAGGTGATAGGCGGTATCTTATCTCCATTTAAAAAGAAACTGGATGAGAAGATGCCGATAGTTGATAAATTATTTATGATACCAAAGATTTTGATTACATTTGTTTTGGTAGATTTCACATGGATTTTCTTTCGGGCAGACAGTCTGGCGCATGCAAAGGATGTACTGAATCGAATATTACATATGAATAATCCGGAATTGCTGGCAAATGGTACACTATTTGATTTGGGATTGAACCGACAGAATTTTATTGTATTGCTTGCAGCATTGCTGCTTTTATCGGCTGCGGATTTAGCGAAGTATCACCAGATAAAAGTACGGGAAGTGATTTTTAAGATGAAAATCGTAAACCGCTGGCTGATTATTTTATTAGGAATTGCTTCTGTTATTTTATTTGGCGTCTGGGGAAGCGGATATGAAGCTGTAAACTTTATTTACTTTCAATTCTAGGAGGAAACAGAATGTTACAAAAGATATGGAAAGTTATAAAAAGCATCCTGTTTCTGGGGCTTGTGGCAGCAGTAATCTATGGGGTAACAATCCTTACATTACCGAAAATACCGGATTTTTATGCACATGAAGAATGGGATGTAGTATTCTTTGGAACGAGTCAGAGTTATTGTTCGTTTGATCCTGCAATCTTTGATGAATATGGGTTAAAAACCTATAACCGTGGACGGCAGCAACAGACCATGAATTATACATATTATTATATTAAAGATGCATTAGAGGTGTGTGAGATTGATACGATTGTATTAGAAGTATTTGGTATGTTTTATGATGAAGATGATGAAAGGTTCGAAGATGAATTGATACGGGAATCTTCATTGGGGGATTTCCGATATTCTGAAATAAAATTAGAAGCGATTAAGGACTGTGTGCCGGAAGAAACACAGTTTCAGTATTTAATGCCATTGGATAAATATCATACGAATTGGGAAAAATGGGATTTTTCATCGTTGGACAGTTTTAAAAGAACGGTGTTAAGTCCGTATTATAAGGAAAGCTCGGACAGGGGGTATATGCGCTGGACAGCAGCAGCTGAGTTTTATTATCCATTGGAATATGTGAATTCCTATTATTATGAGGAGGTTTATAAAGAAAATATCCGGTACTTAGAAATGATTTTGGATATGTGCAGAGAAAGAGGAATTCGTTTGATATTGGTGCGTACACCAATTCCATGCTATGAAATGGTAGTAGGAAAAACGAATACTATAAAAGCATGGGCGGAAATGAATGGAGTAGAAATGCTGAATTTCATGGAATTGACCAAAGAAATCGGATTTGATTCTGCAGTTGACAGCTTAGATGAGGGTGTACACTTAAATGCGGCAGGAGCATCTAAGGTATCGAGATATTTGGCGGAGTACATTATGTATAATAAAAAGGTTGCTATTGCAGAATGAAGCTGGAGACAGCATAAATAATCTTAAGAATAAAAATCTTCCCATATCAGGCAAGTTGTGGTATGATAATAATA
>CAYYZV010000314.1:0-2419 GCA_964476275.1 uncultured Roseburia sp. | reverse complement strand
TTCCACTTTCCCTGTTCTTTTCATCCATACTTAATCTTCTAAAAAGTTCAATGGCTGCTACAAATTCTTTTTGGCTAAGATTCTGAATAAACTCATAGAACATCCCCTGAAACGGATAAATTCTTTTATAAAATCTGTCTGCATTCTCAAAAATTTCCATCATCCACTCCAATCTATTTTCAGGTACTGAAATCGCTTCCTCTATAATCTGTTTATGCAGTCTACTGATTTCTTTCAGCCAGTTTTCTGTTTCTTCTGAGAATTGAATTTTGTCCGTACCATCCCACCAGTAAAGCATATCAGCATCTGATAAATAATAATTTCCTCTATCCTTCAGTTCTTCCGGTGTATCATAAAACAGAAAATAATTGTCCTGTTCTAAAAAGTCTGCTGTTGATATCTTGCCAACAGGGAGATTGATACCTTTTTTTCGTATTGCCAACAATTCATTTCCGGTATATGTATGCTGTCTTTCATCCCTGTACATATTTCTTCCATACTTATTCCATAACTCCCAAAAATCTTCTTTTTTATATTCTGCAAATAAATAAAGAAATACTCTTGCCGGCATATAAGTACTCAATTCTGCTATAATACACATATCATTTCCTAAACGGGATAATCTCTCTCTTTCCACAAGTGGTTTCTGCAAAAATGAAATCAACATTTCCTGCTGTTTTTCTTCCTCATATGTATTCATCCAGTTACTTAACGCTTCTTTACATTGTAATACATCATATGGATAGCTGTTTTCGTCTGTCTCTTCTCCGACAAGTGTTTCTGTACCATTAATAATATACAGCAAATCTGTTAAATCAGTACCGCCTGCATAAATAAGTCCCTTCTCCGGAAAAAGAGAATACAAATGCTCCTTTTCAAATTTTACATCATACCCCTCTCTGTATGCCGCAATAAGTTCTGCATTTTCCCACAAGTCAAATCTATGTCTGATAGTAAAATCTGTATCAAGAACATAATTTATCCATCCTATATAGCGACTGGCATCAACAATCTCACCATCTTCCAAAGCCAAACAATGCCTTTGGCTAAACAGCTCATAAAGAGTATATACAGCCATTATAACCTCAGAAAATTCATAACTTCCCTTTTTTCCCGAAAAGAAACGACATGTTTCCATATCATATCCTGCTGTTTCCCATCCGTCGTCTTCAAAATAATTATAATGAAAATAATTACAGCTGTCTTCCACCAATGTTACCGGTTTTAACAAAGAAATACATCTGCCATACATACTTACCGTTTCAAATTGCATCATACCACCGTAATTTAATAGTTTTTCTACATATGAATGAAATTCCTGTTTTTTATTTTCCGGAATCTCTATATGTCCATAACAATTTCCAAATGAACCCATATCATATACCTCCTAAAATCCCAGCATCTCTTTCCTTGTGTTATCATCTGCTATAAGCTGCATATATGCTGCTGCCAATTTTTCATTATACATTTCCTTGCATGGACGGATAAGCCATTCTATTTTCTGCTTTCTGGTAAGTTCCGGAAAATAGACTTCATATTTGGAAATCATTCTCTGCAGAATCAGAACGGCCTTTTGGTAATCCTCGTTTTCACTGTTACGAATACAGTTATCAATAAAATCATAGGGTACATCATTCAAGTTCCAGGTTTCTACCAGATCCTTTACAACTACTTCTACTTCTTTTCCCTTAAAGTCAGCAACATTTCCCATGCGTATTTTTTGAAACTCTTTTCTCCATTCTTCAATATGCTCTTTTAATTCTGTAGATAATAATTTGTCGTCTACTCTTTGAATACCGAGAAACTCATCCATATTGTCTCTCATAATTGCTTTATAAAATGGATATTTTTCTATACTCTCTGCCTCTATAATATCATCATCATTTACAATAACATCCGTATATGCCTTTTTATCAGCCGTAAAATCATCAAATACTGTCCAGAAATCTTCTTTTGTAAGCATTGCATATGGAGCTATTAATTGTGCAGGAAGTACATAAAGGGAGATATATGCCAGACACCCATAATCATCGTTTTTTTCAGAAAGTTTTTTCCTCTCTGCAAGGGGAGATGTTATTAAAATCTGAAGAAATCTTCTGACAGCAGCAGCTTCTTGTGGAATTAGTTTTATATAGATTTCATATGACTTATTCCCTAATTCTATTGTTTTCAAATCTGCCAAACTCTCCTTTGTTCCATCCCACAAATGCTTTACTTCACCAATTTCTTCACGTTCAGGAAGTAAAACCGAATATACCTGGTTCATATTCCAGCTCATATATTTACAGCTGAATTTATTCCAAATTTCCTGCCCCGTAATTTCACCATAACCGTTCTTTCGAAAGAAAAGCAGCATACTCCACAACTTTTCCCTGTTTGGAAAACGCAGATCGATATCCAATACATCTTTTATTAATGC
>CAYYZV010000313.1:0-2421 GCA_964476275.1 uncultured Roseburia sp. | reverse complement strand
GACTTGATTATGGCGATTACCTTTATGCTGGCTTTCTTGATGGATTCCAGATGGATATGCTTTGGTATTGGCATAGGACAGCTTGTGGGCGCCGGAATTATCTGGATTTTCTATAGCAGGGCTGTAAATAAAATGGAAAAGTTGAACGAAGAAATAGAGGAATTATAGTAATATAGGAATTATTATGAATACCCGTAGCAGATATTATTTTATTGTAAACGGTGAATAAAACGGCGGTGAATTGATAAAAATATTGATTGACCGCCGTTTTGTTTTTTGGTACAATATAAACAAAACGGCGGAAAAACGAAGAAGTATGTATCGACCGCCACTTTGTGAGGTAAGAAATATGATAGGGCGAGTGCAGGAAGTAAAAGAATTAAACAGACTTTATTCCCGGGATAAAGCAGAACTGGTTGCAATTTACGGGAGGAGACGTGTTGGAAAAACATATCTTGTAGATGAGACATTTGCAGGAAGAATTACTTTTCGACACGCCGGTCTTTCTCCGGCAGAAGAAGAGGCAAGAGGATTGCTGAAACTTCAATTAAATCATTTTTATAATTCATTGGAACTTCAGGGAATGGAGAAAAGTGAAAAACCATCGAATTGGCTGGATGCCTTTCTCTTGCTTGAAAAGTTTTTGCAGAGCAGGGATGATGGAAGCAGGCAGGTGGTGTTTCTTGATGAATTACCATGGTTAGATACACCGAAATCGGGATTTATACGTGCATTTGAAGCTTTTTGGAATACATGGGGCTGTCATCGTAAAAATTTAATGGTAATTGTTTGTGGAAGTGCCAATTCCTGGATACAGGACAAATTGTTAAATAATCATGGTGGTTTATATAATCGGGTTACTTATGAAATAAAGCTGTCCCCGTTTAACTTAAAGGAGTGCGAAGATTTCTATAAGAGTAATAATGTGCAGCTTTCCCGATATGATATAGCGCAGAGTTATATGATATTTGGGGGCATTCCATATTATATGGGACATGTGAATCCCGGAATGAGTTTGGCACAGAATGTAGATAAATTATTTTTCAGAAAAAATGCGATATTTCGAGAGGAATACAACCGATTATTTGCTTCAGTGTTTGTAAACCCGGAGGCTGTAAAAAATATTGTGCAATTACTATATACAAGGAATGGAGGGTTTACAAGAAAGGAAATTGTAGAAAAGTTAGGAATAACGGATGGAGGTAGATTATCCAGCAATCTTAATGCTTTAATTTCAAGTGATTTTATTATAAAATATGTTCCGTTTGGATATGGGAAAAGAGAAGAGCATTATAAGCTTGTAGACCCGTTTTGCTTATTTTATTTACATTTTATTTGGAATCAGAAAAATATAAATGAGAAGTTTTGGCAGCAAAACGTGACATCGGCAGCAATTTCTATATGGCGAGGATTTGCATTTGAAAATGTCTGTTTTAATCACATAGAGCAGATAAAGCACTCTCTTGGAATATCCGGAGTGATAACGGAAACCGGTGCATGGTCCAAAAAAGAAGAAGATACGGAAGGTACGCAGATAGACTTACTAATTTCACGAAATGATAATGTGATTAATATGTGTGAAATCAAATATTATAGCGGGGAGTTTAAGGTAAATAAAGAGTACTACGGAAAAATATTAAAAAGGCAGGCTATATTAGCAGAAAATGTTTCTCCAAAAGTTGTTATTCATAGTACACTTATAACAACATTCGGTTTGACACAAAACGAGTATAGTGGTGCATTTTCGAATGTTATTACGTTGGATGATCTTTTTAAAGAGGAATAGAAACAGATGGTAGGGAAGGAGATTTAGAATGAACTTGGCAGATTGTATCAAAACAAGAAGAAGTATCAGAAGCTATAAGGAGGAGCAGATTCCGCAGGAGGTAGTCCGTGAGGTGGTTGATTTAGCGCGTTTTGCCCCAAGCTGGAAGAATACCCAGATTGCCCGTTATTATGTGGTGCAGGACGCAGCCTTAAAGCAGCATATCGCTGAAAACTGCATGATGGGCTTTAGCTTTAACACAAACACTCTGACGAAGGCACCGGCGCTGGTAGTACTTGCCTATGTAGAAAAGCGCTGCGGCTATGAAAGAGACGGTTCCTTCAGTACTTCTAAGGAAGACCGCTGGGAGATGTTTGATGCCGGCATTGCGGCTCAGACCTTCTGTCTGGCAGCCCACGAAAAGGGTCTTGGTACCTGTATTATGGGTATTTTTGATGAGGCTAAAGTTGCTGAAGCAATTAAGCTTCCTGAGGGACAGAAGGTTGGTGCGGTAATTTCTATCGGCTATCCGGCAGATGAGCCTGCGGCACCGGCAAGAAAAGAAGCAGAGCAGCTGGTGCAGTTTTTATAAAAGGAGTACATAAAAAGCCAATGAACCGTGATTCATTGGCTTTTTTAATCCCAAGAAATATCAA
>CAYYZV010000312.1:0-2425 GCA_964476275.1 uncultured Roseburia sp. | reverse complement strand
AGTAAAGAATATATGCTTTTTTGGTGTCAGAATGAAACGAGTATGTGGATTTGCTCTATTTTGTTTTGCAATGGGAATGATGTTTATGTTGATTCTTTCCAGTGAGATGCTGGGTTTCTTTCTGATTATTTTGTTTTTATTAGTGGGATATCATTTGTATTGCAGTTAAACTATTATGAGGGGATAGAAATCGGTGAAAGGATATATTATAGAAAAGTACAATCAGATGACGAATGCATATACCTGTAATCGTCTGGTAAATGAGGCGGCAGAGCTTGGCATAGAGCTTTCGATTGTCGGTGTGCATGATACGCTGATTACGGCAGATGGGTTATATAATTCCAACAAAATGCTGGAAAAGAGAGATTTCGTAATCAATCGTTATAAGTGGGGAAAGGGAAAGGATGAGATTAATGCCCTTGCCGCAAAAAGCTATAATCCTTTGAAGAGTTATCAGATTTATATAAATAAATACGAACAGATAAAGCGAATTCGTTCGGATGCCTTTTTGATTCCTAAGTATCTTATGACTACTTCACAGGGAAATTATAATGAGATTGCAGCGTATTTAGGTTTTCCATTTGTAGCAAAGGGATTGGAGAGTTCTATGGGAGCAGAAGTACTGCTGATCGAGAATGAAGAAGATTTTTATCAGCTGGGCAAACGCTATGGATTAGAAAAAGAATGGCTTTGCGAGGAATTTATTACAACAAGTATTGGGAGAGATATGCGTTTTTTCAGCATTCGAGGAGAAGCGGCGGCCTGTATGGTGAGGAAATCACAGGGCGATTTTCGGGCAAATGTAGCATTAGGCGCGGTGGTAGAGCCTTATGAGATTACGCCTGAAATCAAAACACTCGCAAAAGATATTTATGAGCAGACCGGATTGGATTTTTTGGGAATTGACTTAATGTTTGGGGAGAACAAACCTTATTTTTGTGAAATCAATGTAATGCCTGGAATTGAAGGAATTGAGACTGCATCCGGCGTAAATATAGCAAAAAAAATAATAGAAACGATAAAAAGTGATTTTGAAGTATGAATAGAAGAGAAGCAGAGGATTTTGTATACAAATCCTATTTGAAAGCACAAAAATTACAGGATTACCATGCAAAGGATGCCACTAAGAGAAATCCGGATCTGACAAGAGAGATGATTCGGAAAAGAACAGGTACTCCTTGTGTAGTTGTAACCGGAAGCAAGGGAAAAGGTTCTGCTGCAAATATGATTTCTCAAATTCTGCAGTCGGAATATACGGTAGGATTGATGACCAGCCCGCATATAAGTGATTTCTGCGAGCGATTTAAGGTGAATGGACAAAATATGCCAGCTGATGATTTTGCAGCGCAAATGAACTCTTTACGGCCGGAATTTGAAGCAATAGAAGCAGTGATACCAGAAGACTGGTGCATCAGTCCCATGGGCATACAGGCTGTGCTTGGATTAAACTATTTTGGACTTATGCAGACGGATTTTAATGTATTTGAATGCGGAAAAGGTGCAAAATATGATGATGTAAATAACATAAAGCATGATTATGCAGTCATAAATAGCATCTTTTTAGAGCATACGCGGGAATTAGGAGCGACAATTGAAGAAATCGCGGCTGATAAAGCACATGTAATTACCGGAGAACAAAAGTGTGTTTATGTCGCAGAACAAAAGCCAGAGGTTATGAAGGTTTTAGAAGAGAGAGCAAAACGTCTGCATGTTCCCCTGAAATGCTATGGAAAAGATTTTTATGCGGATAAAATCAGATATATGGTAAATGGAATGGTATTTGATGTCATTGTCGGCACAGTGCGTTATTCGGATATTTGTATTCCATTGCTTGGAGAACATCAGGCGAAAAATTGTGCGATGGCATTTTGTTTGTGCAGGGATGTGCTGCCAAATTTTGACTTGGATGTGGCGAAAAAGAAATTATATGAATTGAATTGGCCGGGACGTATGGAAGTGCAAAGCGGAGAGCCATTTATGCTGCTAGATGCCTGCATTAACGGGGAGAGCTGCCGGAATGTGAAACAGGTATTGAAATATCTGAATATTTCGAACCTAACACTTATTGTGGGGATTCCGGATGACAAGGATTATTTGGGAGTTGTAAAAAATATGCGAAGTCTTGCGGGAAAAATAATTCTTACTAAATCCGGGAATCCACATTATCGATTTACCATAGAACAGAAAGAATGTCTGGAAAAACAGGGAATTTCAGTGATA
The DNA here is from genome assembly GCA_964476275.1 of uncultured Roseburia sp. Lineage (GTDB taxonomy): Bacteria > Bacillota > Clostridia > Lachnospirales > Lachnospiraceae > Roseburia. Next base: position 205 of record CAYYZV010000312.1, on the reverse strand, counting down.
TGGACAGATTCTGTCAAAGAAGCGATAGAACAGGCGCTGCAATTTGGACAGCCGATTGTAATTTTAGGAACAACTTCTGTAGTAGCAGAAGTGAAAACATATAAAAAACAATGAAAAAAGGACTGCTGTAACAGCAGTCCTTTAAATTCTTATGCTTAAGCTCTTTCTACTTTTCCAGATTTTAAGCAGGAAGCACATACATATA
>CAYYZV010000311.1:0-2433 GCA_964476275.1 uncultured Roseburia sp. | reverse complement strand
TTAGCAAAGAGAGCGGAGAATAAGGGTAAGACGATTGTGGTATTACTTCCTGATTCAGGAGACAGATATTTATCTACGCCTTTATTTAACAATAATATATGATAAGTAAAGAAAGGAAAAGATATGAGTAAGATGATTTATTTAGACAACGCAGCAACAACGCAGGTTTATCCAGAAGTATTAGAAGCTATGGCTCCATATTTTACAGAATACTATGGTAATCCATCTTCTATTTATACATTTGCAGGAGAAGCAAATAAGGCAGTAACAAAGGCAAGAGAGGCAATGGCAGATTTGATCCATGCCAAGACAGAAGAAATTTATTTTACAGCCGGTGGTTCGGAGTCAGATAACTGGGCATTGAAAGCTACTGCTGAAGCTTATGGTAATAGAGGAAAACATATTATCACTACTAAAATTGAACACCATGCAATTCTTCACACCTGTGAGTATTTGAAAAAAAATGGATATGAAGTAACATATTTAGACGTTGATGAATATGGCAGTGTAAGACTTGATGAGCTCGAAAAGGCGATTCGCCCGGATACGATTTTGATTTCGGTAATGACTGCCAATAATGAGATAGGAACGATTCAGCCGATTGAAGAAATTGGACAAATCGCAAAGAAGCATGGGGTATTGTTCCATACGGATGCAGTGCAGGCATTTGGTCATATTGAAATTGATGTGGACAAGATGAATATTGATATGTTAAGTGCCAGTGGCCATAAGATTAATGGTCCAAAAGGAATCGGACTTATGTATATTAGAAAGGGCGTAAAAATTCGTTCCTTCGTTCATGGTGGAGCACAGGAAAGAGCAAGAAGAGCAGGAACACATAATGTGCCGGGAATTGTAGGATTTGCAAAGGCAGCAGAGCTTGCAAAGGCTTCATTGGGTGAAAGAATTGCTTATGAAACAGAGCTTAGAGATTATTTAATTGATCGAGTCCTTAAGGAAATTCCTTATAGCAGGTTAAATGGAGAGAGAAAGAAGAGACTTCCTAATAATGCAAATTTCTGCTTCCAATATATTGAGGGAGAATCTTTGCTGATTCTTTTAGATCAAAAAGGTATTTGCGCTTCAAGCGGTTCTGCATGTACTTCAGGCTCGTTAGACCCATCTCATGTTTTATTGGCGATTGGGCTTCCACATGAAATAGCACATGGTTCGCTTCGTCTTACATTGTCAGAAAAAACAACAAAGGAAGAGATTGATTTTACAATAGATGAACTTAAGAAGATTGTGGACAGATTAAGAAATATGTCACCTTTATATGAAGATTTTTTGAAGAAAAATGGAGGAAAGTAGTATGTATAGTGAAAAAGTAATGGATCACTTTAGTAATCCAAGAAATGTTGGAGAAATAGAAAATGCAAGCGGTGTTGGAACGGTAGGAAATGCAAAATGTGGAGATATTATGAGAATGTATCTGGATATTGATGAAAACGGCATTATTCAGGATGTTAAGTTCAAAACCTTTGGCTGTGGTGCAGCAGTTGCAACAAGCAGTATGGCAACAGAACTTGTAAAGGGAAAGACGATACAGGAAGCGATGCAAGTTACCAATAAGGCTGTTATGGAAGCATTGGATGGTCTTCCACCTGTAAAGGTACACTGTTCACTATTGGCAGAAGAGGCGATACATGCTGCATTGTGGGATTATGCAGAAAAAAATCATATTGTCATTGAAGGATTAGAAAAGCCTGTAAGTGATATTGCAGAGAAGGAAGAGGATGTCAGTGAGACATATTAGGTAATCCCCAAATTTAAACATAGACAGATTTGAGAATTTAAAGTTGAGGTGGAAATAAGTAGCAAAAATCAAACCCCGTCATTTATTAATAGAAATAGATGACGGGGTATTTTTATGCCTGATTGCAGAGAACAAGTCTATTCGAATGACTATTTTGATTTTGTAGTACCTTACGGAGAAGCTTATACCGTGTCACCGCCGGGGGCATGTATTCAGAGGATTGATGAGGATTTTGATATTTTATACTATCCAAGAGCAGGGCTGCCGCCGCTTAATATTGGAGATTATACTTATTCGAGTATTCCCAAATGCTTTGGCTTATTAGATCAGACTGCGTTAGAGGTCAGCGGGATTTTACGGATGCAGATGCAGCCTGCACTGCGGTTGATGGGGAGTGGTGTATTGATGGGCTTTATAGATACCGGGGAGCGGGTTATAATAATGTCAAGTTAGTAAAAACCCGGCAAAATCAAAGGTTTCCGCTGATTTAGTCCTACGAAAAAATGCCAAAGTGATGGTCATTTTGAGTAAGGCTGGGCTCGTTTTTATCTTCAAAAAAATACACTTGCATTAATATAACACGAGGAGTGTTTGACGCAGAGTATGGCGGTAAATTTGTCCGAAGTTTCGTTTTAGTTTAGAATTATAGTGTATAATGAAACAGAGGTGATGAATAA
>CAYYZV010000310.1:0-2447 GCA_964476275.1 uncultured Roseburia sp. | reverse complement strand
TATGGGGGCACAGATGGGGATGATGCAGGCACCGATGATGAATCCGCAGATGATGGGTCAGCCAATGATGAACCCACAGATGATGATGGGTCAGCCAATGATGCAGGCACCGATGATGAATCCACAGATGATGATGGGTCAGCCAATCAATGTACAGCCAGCGCAGTTCCAGGCATTTGCAGGAACATCACAGCCTGTATTTGGTCAGGAGAATATTGGATTGATTATGGATGTGCCTCTTGAAGTTACGGTAGAGTTAGGCAGAACCAGTAAATCTATTCAGGAAATTTTGGAGTTTGCACCAGGTACGATTTTAGAATTGAATCGTATTGCAGGTGAGCCGATAGATATTTTAGTGAATGGTAAATATGTTGCTAAGGGCGAAGTTGTTGTAATCGAAGAAAGTTTCGGTGTACGAATTACTGAAATTATTAAGTAAAGTAAAAAGTGTTTAGAGGAGAAAAAAAATGGCAAAGATTTTAATTGTAGATGATGCAGCTTTCATGAGAATGATGATTAAGGATATTTTAACAAAGAATGGTTATGAAATTGCGGCTGAAGCAGAAAATGGCCTGAAGGCTGTTGAAAAATATGCAGAGGCCAGACCAGATCTTGTGCTTATGGATATTACAATGCCGGAAATGGATGGAATTCAGGCATTAAAGAAAATTAAAGAGTTAGATAAAACGGCTAATGTTATTATGTGTTCAGCAATGGGTCAGCAGGCAATGGTTATCGAAGCAATTCAGTCTGGTGCAAAAGACTTTATTGTAAAACCATTTCAGGCAGAACGTGTTCTTGAAGCTGTTAAAAAAGTAGTAGGTTAGTATGATTTTATTGAGTTCTTCACTTGAAAGTGCAATGCAGTTGATAGGTGCGCTTCTCATCTTTGCTTTTGTTTTGATAATCACTTATTTTACAGCTAAGTGGGTGGGTGGTTATCAAAAAATGAGCATGCGCAATAAGAATTTACAGATTATAGAATCCTTAAAAGTTGCACCAAATAAGTTTTTGTGTTTGGTAAAAGCAGGAGAAATATATTTGGTTATTGCAGTTGGGAAAGATGAAGTAACATTACTTACACAATTGACAGAAGAGCAGTTGTCGGAAGTACCAATATTTAATTCTTATCAAGGGGATGCGATGTCCGGGAAAACGGTAGTTGCAGAGAATTTTCAGGAAATATTGGAAAAAGTAAAAGGACATTTTCCAAAGAAGTAGGATACAAATATGACAAGACGTAGGAAAGTCTACTGTATGTTTTCTTTTGTCACTGCAGTTATAGCGGTTGTTGTATTATTGTTTAGTGCAGTTACTACCAGTACTGTATATGCTACAACCAATGCTCCGGTGGATATTACAGATTTCACTCAGACGGATGATAATGGAAATGTAACACGGGCAACAGATGACGATACAGATGGATTATCAATTACATATAATAATAACAGCGGTTCGCTGTCGACACCAATTCGAATGTTTCTTGTGTTGACGGTATTGTCGTTAGCGCCTTCTATTTTAATTATGCTGACGTCATATACTCGAATTATTGTGGTATTACATTTTATTCGAACTGCTATAGGTACGCAGACAGCACCGCCAAATCAAGTTCTCATTGGTTTGGCACTGTTTTTAACTATGTTTACTATGTGGCCGACATTACAGGAGATTAATACAACTGTAATTGAGCCGTTAGACAATGGTGAAATTACAACGGATGAAGCATTTGAGCTTGTGCAGGATCCGTTTCGTGAGTTTATGTACCGGGATTTGCAGGAGAAGGATTTAAAACTTTTTGTTGATATTGCATTAGAACATGGAGTGATTTCAGAAACTGAATATCAGACGTATGAAAGTTATGATGATATTCCAATGGTGGTAGTGATACCGGCATTTATTATTAGTGAACTTAGACAGGCATTTATTATAGGTTTCCTCATTTATATTCCGTTTATTGTGATCGATATGGTAGTTTCTTCTGTGTTGATGTCAATGGGTATGATGATGCTTCCACCAACTACAATTTCATTACCATTTAAAATTTTATTATTTGTAATGGCAGATGGTTGGAATTTGATAATTGGCAGTCTGGTGAATACGTTTTTATAACGTTGTTAGTTAAGAGGGATATATATGATTACAGAAGGACAGGTTTTAGATATTGCCAAGGAAGCGATATATATGATTATTTTGAATGGAGCACCGATGTTGCTGATTTCATTGGTTGTAGGTTTGATTATCAGTATTTTTCAGACTGTTACTTCTATTCAGGAGCAGACCCTTACTTTTGTTCCTAAGATTCTTGCAGTTTTTGTAGGGATAATGTTATTCGGGTCATGGATAATGAATAATTTGTCCGGTTTTATTGATAAACTATGGTCCGATTTTAGTCTTTATGTCGGATAGGCAGCTTTATGGTTGAGTACACATTTTCTTTAGATAATTTT
>CAYYZV010000309.1:0-2447 GCA_964476275.1 uncultured Roseburia sp. | reverse complement strand
TTGCGCTGAGTGCGGTTGGTATCGTAAATATGTGGATTGCGATTTTTGCCGATGTTGGCGTTATGATTATCGCTGTTCTGAACGCCATCCGAGCTTTGAATGTCCATAACTTGTAAAGAGTTTCACAAAGCAAATTCCATTGAAATACAATTCAAATATCTTTTAATTCAATCGGGTAGGCGGTAGATAATTATGTTATCTACCGCCTACCCGATTGTCTGGCATTGGGACACGTTCATTTTGCAATTAATTATCTGAGCAATCCGGACAGTTATAAATTAGGGGAAAAATTGATGATACGGAGGTGCGTACAGGTGTTCGTTCCGGCAATTGGTTTTATTTTATTGGCAGTTGTGCTTGCTTTCTTATATCCATAACTGGTTTAAGAGAAAAACAGGCTTAAGAGTGGTTCTGAGCCTGTTTTTGGACAATATGCAGAATGTGTCCCCTATACAATTTCTAAAATGCCGTATAAGATAAAGGTATAGATGGGAGGGATGTGATGGCGTTAGGCCGCCTGTATGAGAAGGGATATCGTGATGCCGCGGCAATAAAAGTGTTTATAGGATTTTAAGTACAAAAAAGGGAGAAAAATGTATCTGATAGAAAATTCTTTAGAAAAAGAAGAAACTATAGAAATCAATGCGCCAGTGGATGTGCAGAAAAACGAAAGCGAAGCAATGGAACAGAATATGGCGGATATGCTGGCGAGAAATCCGCGTATTGAAAAAATTTTAGCATTGGAATCAGAAGTACGCCGTCAGAATGAGCAGGAGAAGCTTCGGAGTAAGCGGATTCATCAGGAACAGGAATATATCGATAAAATGATGGCTTCTTCTGTGGAAGAAATGCTTCAGCAGACAAAGGAAGAACGGAAATATAATAAGGAATTCGAGGAACGGATACGTGCTCAGGTATACCGTATGCATGGGCTCAGTGATGATAAGATAGAAGGAATGCGAGAATACCATAATGCATGGTATCAGGGAGCAGCTTTTTCCCTATTCTTTTTATCGGGTGTTTTATTTATTTTGTGTGGGGTACTGCATGGCTTCCAGACAGAAATCACCCTGTTTATGGCATTTTATACAGCTATCGGTGGAACATTCCTTACAAATGGAAAACATCAGTCAGGAGTATTAGGAATGCTTGTAAAAGGGCTGTATTTGCTTTTGTTTCCGGCAATGATGGCAGTATTTGTATGTTATGAGCTTCAGTTTTCAAGTTATGAGAATCTGTTGTTGGTACTAACAATAGTGGGCGCAGTGATTCTTATGCTTGGTGTGGTATCCTACTTTGTTTATGACCCATACCGTGAAGACCGCAAGAGACGAAAGAAGGCGGAGAATTATCTTCGCGAGATGGAAAAGACCGCTTTGAAGGAAGTACGACAGCAGGAGAAGGCTTATGATAAGCAGGAGCGGAAAAGAAAGAAGCGGGAAGAGAAAGAAGAAAAGAAACGGAAGAAAGAGGAGAAAAATTAATGGGGTATCAGATATTTACGGACCCGGAGGCAGTCTTACGGTGTCAAAGTTTTATGAAATGCAGAGGGATGGCCAGAAAGCAGGCAGAAGGGCTGGAAATGGAAGAACTGGCACAGAAAGTGAAATTATCACGTATGGAACAGGGATGGGAACCAGAACTAGGAAATATGGTGATTGTCGGTCATGGTGGCAGTTATTTATTGGGGTAATAATAGATAAAAAGTAATTGGTAATTATGAAGTATTGAATAGTTACGATAAGAATTGTTTTGAGAGGAGTTCTTTCAATGAATAAATTAGATAGAAATATGGAAACACTGGCATTATGTGTTTTTGAAGTGGTTGTAGGTGTTCTGTTATTGATTAATCCGGTAGGATTTACATCTGTGGTTATTCTTGGAACAGGGGCAGTATTAACGGTTTTAGGTGTTATAAGTATTGTTGATTATTTTCGTATGAATCCGGACGAAGCAGCAAAAGAAAATGGTTTATCAAAAGGATTGACTTTTGCTGTTGTCGGATTGTTCTGTATGATAAACCCGAAGTGGTTTATTACCACATTTCCGATTTTTACCGTATTTTATGGTGTGATTATATTGCTTTCAGGTATTAGTAAAGTCCAGTGGTCAGTAGATATGTTTCGGAAAAAACAGAAATACTGGTATGTAGCGATGATTGGGGCAGTATTGTCGTTATTGTTTGCAATTCTTATTTTGACAGACCCATTTGCGTCAACTGCAGTACTTTGGACCTTTATTGCAGTGTCACTGATTATAGAGGCAGTTGTGGATATTTTGACATTTATTTTTAGCCGCAAATAGCGGAGAGAAAAGGATAATCTCTAAAAAAGAGAGATATTTCTCTCCGAAGAGAATTGGCTCACATGCCCTTAGTCATAACTGGAACCATTCGGCTTTCCAAAATACCAGCTTGGAAACAAAATAAAGACTGCAACAAAAACACA
>CAYYZV010000308.1:0-2478 GCA_964476275.1 uncultured Roseburia sp. | reverse complement strand
TATCACCAATCGCTGTATAATCCATACGAACCTCACAACCGATATTACCAACAACCGCATCACCGCAGTTTACACCAATACCAAAGGCTACGCTTCTGCCGAATCTGGCTTCAAACTTCTCTGCCAGTGCCACAGAACCAGCCTTCATATCCCAAGCCGCTTTTACAGCTTTGTAAATATAATCATCCAAATCTAACGGAGCATTAAATACCGCCATTGTCGCATCTCCCACGAACTTATCAAGCGTACCCGAATTATTGAAAATAGAGGCCGTTGTCAATGACAAATATTCATTCAAAATTTCTACAACTTCTTCCGGCTTTAAAATCTCAGACATCGTCGTAAATCCGCGGATATCCACAAAAAGTACCGCAATGTGACGTCTTTCTCCACCTAATTCCACCTTAAAATCCTTTTTCTTACTGATTTCTTCTACAATCTGAGGTGCCATATACTGTTTAAATACGCTGACAATCTGCCTTCTGCGCTTAATTTCCGCAATATAACCAATCACCAGCGAAGTAATATAGCAAATTACCAGCATCAGCGGCAGAACCAGTATCGGCAAAATAAATCCATTATCAAAAGAAATCTTTGCTGCTGCAACAAAGCCAGCTGCTAATACTGCCATAATAATTGTTGCCGGAATTACCTTTAATTTCTGTACAATAAAGAAATATACCCCAACAATTACTGCAGCGATTACTGCATAAGCTAATTTTGAAGTTTCCTGCTGCGTTCTTCCATTTAACAATGCGTCTGTAATATTTGCCTGAATCTCCACTCCATACATCTGTGAACCATGAGAAATTGCCGGTGCATAAGAGTCCATCAAGCCTGTCGCATAGGCTCCTACGAAAACAATCCCATTATTAAATATCGCCGGATTTACTGTACCATTTAATACGTCGCATAAAGAAATCACACTATAGCCGCCAGTCTGACAGGCATATGCAAATGGAACCAAAAAATCCTCATCCATAGCCGGAAGCTGCGCTTCCTGCCCTGTGCTTTCCATATATTTTAAATAGGTCTGCGTCGCCAGACTATAAAATGTTCCTTCTTCTGTCTCTGTTACTGCCTTAAAACGACGTACATAGCCATCTTTATCAACTACTGTATTAGCATATCCATAGTCCGCGCTTTCCTTTAGTGCCTCAAACGGATAATCCACTTCATCTACATAAAAAGAATTAAACGTTACTTTTCCATCCATCTCCGGCTGTTCTTTAAACTGCAAATGAAACGCTGTGACTACGTTCCCTGCTTCTTTACAGGTTGCCGCAAATTCTGCATCAATTTCTTCATCTGCGGATTCTATGTACATAATATCGAACGCGATTACCGCCGGTCTTACGTCCTCACTCTGATTTAAAACCTTTACAACCTCACTGGAAATATCTCTTCCCCACTGTCCCATCGGACCATATTCCTGTAAAGACTTATCATCAATTGCTAAAATAAAAATCCTGCCATCCGGTACCGTTCCGGTCTGACACAAGCTGTCTAATAAAATCTTATCCCAAGTATAAAATACATTGGTAAACAACAATAAAAATGTAAGTACCGCTGCTGCAAGCGATGATAACACCCGTTTTAACATCTCATTTAACATAACAAGTACCTCCTCTGCCTTTCTGTTTCCAAGTTAACATATTCCTCCAGTGTTTTCAATAAATAAAAACAAGCGTTATCCATAATCTGAATAACGCTTGTTTTTATTTTAACAATCTTTATTTTAGAAAATCCATTTTCAGAAAGTTTACTTTCTTCCGCAACACTGCTTATACTTCTTACCGCTTCCGCATGGACATGGATCGTTTGGATAAACCTTCGCATTTTCACGCTTCTTCGGTGCTTTCACTGCTGTATCATCTTTATTTGTTCCTGTAACCTTTGCAACCTGTTCACGCTCTAACTTCTGTTCAATCTTCACGTTATACAGAAGGCGAATCGTATCTTCCTGAATACCTGCAATCAATTCATCAAACATATCGTAGCCTGACATCTTATATTCTACCAGCGGATCACGCTGTGCATATGCCTGTAAACCGATACCCTGGCGAAGCTGATCCATATCATCGATGTGATCCATCCATTTGCGGTCGATTACTTTTAATAATACAACTCGCTCTAATTCGCGGAACTGCTCCGGTTCCGGGAATTCCGTTTCTTTTGCTTCGTATAATTTTACTGCTTTTTCTTTCAAGTAATGCTTTAATTCTTTATTATTCTTAATATCTGCAATACTTTCTTCTGTTACCTTTGGCAACGGAATCATCTTTCTAAGTAACAGGTTTAATTCCTTTAAATCCCACTCAGCCTTTGTGATTTCTGCAGAAATACAGGTGTCTACGCTTGCTTCCACACGGTCTGTAATCATCTTATAGATAACATCTCTCATGCTTTCGCCGTTTAATACACGAAGACGTTCTGCATAAATGATTTCTCTCTGATCATTCATTACCTGATCGTATT
>CAYYZV010000307.1:0-2481 GCA_964476275.1 uncultured Roseburia sp. | reverse complement strand
GGTCAAAAATTCCCGCATATGAGCCTTATAATAAGATAACATTTTCTTTAAATTCTGGTTCATATCTATCCTACCTCATTTTCACGAAGTTCTTTTTAATAAGTTTGTGCTTTGCACAAACTTTGTGCGCAAGCAGGGTGCTTTTAGCAGCATTTACCACTCTGCGAGCTGTGCATCTCACAAAATTCTTTTTCCTGTGACAGTAAAAAGAAGCTACCAAATCTGGTAGCTTCTTCATGTGCATTAATTATATTTTCTTTTTCTTGCTGCTTCAGATTTCTTTTTACGTCTTACGCTTGGTTTCTCGTAATGCTCACGCTTACGAATCTCCTGCTGGATACCTGCTTTTGCGCAGTTTCTTTTGAAACGACGTAAAGCGCTATCTAAAGTCTCGTTCTCTTTTACAATTACACTAGACATTATCTCACACCTAACCTCCCTCCAGTTGCTTATTGTGCATATCAACTGTAAGGCAATTCTTTGCACTAGATAATAGTATAACACAAAATATTTATTCGTCAATAGTTTTTTTCAAAAATCTAAATTTATTTCTCAAAACTATAATTAATAAGTACATTAACCAATCTGTGCTTCCAAAGCCACCTTTGCCTCAGCAATCGCATCTTTGATACCTGCCGGATTCTTACCGCCGGCCTGTGCCATGTTTGGACGTCCGCCGCCGCCGCCGCCAACTTTACCGGCAATTGCCTTAATTAAGTTACCAGCATGTGCACCCTGCTTCATAGCTGCATCTGTAGCCATAACTACAAGATTTACTTTTCCGTCTGCAGCAGATGCAAGAACAACCACACCTTCACCTAATTTACCTTTTAACTGGTCTCCAAGGTCGCGTAAACCATTCATATCTACACCATCAACGGATGCTGCAAGGAGTTTTACGCCCTTTACTTCTACAACCTGATCCATAACATCGCCAAGTGCTTCTTTTGCAGCCTTGCTCTTTAAGGATTCAATTTCGCTGTTTAAGGCTTTGATTTCAGCCATCATATGTTCAATCTTATCAACTAAATTAGCTGGTGTGGCTTTTGCAGCCTTTGCAGCCTCTTCTAACTTAGCCTCGATATTCTTATAATATGCAAACACATTGTCGCCTGTTAAAGCTTCAATACGGCGAACACCAGCTGCTACACCGCTTTCAGATAAAATCTTAAATGCAACAATATCACTTGTATTGCCAACATGTGTACCACCACAAAGTTCTTTTGAGAAATCACCCATAGAAACAACACGTACTTCTTCTCCGTATTTCTCACCAAAGAGAGCCATCGCACCTGATTTCTTCGCATCATCTGCTGTCATAACATCTGTTACAACCGGAATGCTCTCAGCAATCTTAGCATTAACCATTGCCTCTACTTTAGCTAATTCTTCAGCTGTCATTGCCGCAAAATGCGAAAAGTCAAAACGTGTTCTCTCAGAATCCTGGAAAGAACCAGCCTGCTCAACGTGTGTACCAAGTACTTCACGTAATGCTTTCTGTAATAAATGTGTTGCAGAATGATTTTTGCAGGTTTTTGCTCGTAAAGAAGCATCTACCGTTAAAGTTACTTCATCGCCGGCTTTAATCATACCGCTTGTCATCTTACCTACATGACCAACCTTGCCGCCTTTTAATTTGATGGTATCTTCTACCTTAAATTCGCCATCTGCAGTTTTAATTACACCTTTATCGCCCTGCTGACCACCCATAGTAGCGTAGAATGGTGTAGTATCAACGATGATTGTACCGATTTCACCATCAGATAATGCTTCTACGATTTCAGATTCTGTTGTAAGAACAGAAACTTTTGAAGTAAGCTCTAATTTATCATAACCGTCAAATACAGATGTAATTGCTGGATCAATTTCATCATAAACAGTTGCATCTGCACCCATATAATTTGTCACTTTACGTGCGTTACGAGCTGTGGTTCTCTGAACCTCCATTGCTTTCTTGAAGCCTTCTTCATCGATTGTAAAGCCTTTTTCTTCTAAAATTTCAGCAGTTAAGTCCATTGGGAACCCATAAGTATCATAAAGTTTGAACGCATTATCACCAGACAATACTTTCACACCAGCTGCCTGCATTTCCTTTTCCATCTCTTCTAAAATAGCAAGACCCTGGTCAATTGTTTTATTGAACTTCTCTTCTTCCTCTGTCAAAACTTTCAAAATGAAGTCTTTCTTTTCCTCTAATTCCGGATAACCATCCTTGCTCTCTGCAATAACTGTGAGAGATAATTTTGCAAGGAAAGTTCCTTCGATGCCTAACATTCTTCCATGACGTGCTGCACGGCGAATGATACGGCGCAGTACATATCCGCGTCCTTCATTTGATGGCATAATACCATCAGATACCATGAATGTAGAAGAACGAATATGATCGGTAATCAGACGAATGGAAATATCGTCTATTGCATCTGTCTGATAAGTCTTACCTGATAATTCACAGACCTTATCACGAATTGCTTTCATTGTATC
>CAYYZV010000306.1:0-2512 GCA_964476275.1 uncultured Roseburia sp. | reverse complement strand
AAACATAGGCTTTTGCGAATCCTTGAATAAATTAACTTCACGGATTCAGGTTATTTATAAGAAATGAAAAGGAGACAAGAATTACACATATACTAGTAAAATTGCAAAAATAGAATTGCTTATGGTGTCAGAGGCTGGTTATTTTTTGATTTTATGAATGCTTTTTAAAAAAATACATAAGGATAATAAAAAAGGAAATGAATAAATAAAATGGACAATCAAAAAATAGAAAATCAGCTAAACCTTGCAATCGAAGCAACTCCACAGGAACGTTTCAAATCCATGGATTTGGATGTAGGCTTTAATCGTGAAACGGCCACATGGGAAGTCATTGTAAAATTTTATGGAACAGAAGAGGAACTGCGTGCAGTTTTTGAAAGAGTATTTCCAAATGAAGCTTCCCATATCAAAATTATTGATCTAAGCAGTAAATATATGATTCTTAATGTACCAGAGAATCTGGTAGAGCGTGTTGCTGCATTACCGGAGATTGAATATATGGAAAAGCCAAAACGGTTATTTTTCGCGGTGAATAATGGGCGGAGTGCGTCATGCATAAATTCATTACAAACTGGTGCAAGTGCACCGGGGCAGATGGTGACACCGCCTGCGGGACAGAACAGCCGGAATAATTTGACTGGCAGGGGAACGATTGTGGCGGTTATCGATTCTGGGGAACGAGTTATAATAATGTCAAGTTAGCAAGAACCCAGTAAAATCAAGGGATTCCGCTGATTTAGTCCTACGAAAAAATGATAAAGTAAAGGTCATTTTGAGTAAGGATGAGCTCATTTTTATCTTCAAAAAAGAACACTTGCACTAATATAACACGAGGAGTGTTTGACCACATCAAGGGGAAATTTTATCCCTAAACAACTGAATAAGGTTGCACAGCAGAAAAATAGAGCAGGAGAGAAATAAATAATACGGCTTCATTAGGGTGGTATTTCTGAGAAAAGGGATAATTTTATAGAACAGGCAGCGGGTATGGTGTATAATGAAAAAGGAGAGTTGGAGGAAATAACAAAATGAATAAGAACAAAATACTATGTATAATGTTTGCAGCAGCTGCCTGTTGTTATACAGCAGGGACAATTAACCATATATTAAATACAGGAGAAGGAATATTGTCATCGGTTCTTCTGGCATTGGGCTGTCTTTGTCTGTCCTTTGCATTTTATAAAAAGAAATGAATGAGAGGGGAAAACAGATGCATAATTACGAAAATCTGAATAAATATACCAAAGAGAAACTCATAGAACTGATTGAAATATATTCAAAAAACTGGCTTGCAATGGACGGAGTCTGGTTTCAGTCTATTGAACAGAAACTTGGAATGGACGAGGCAATGTATCACGATGCAGAGGCATGGAGGCGGTTTACTGTCATTGAGGCAAAGCGGATAAAAGATTTTTTGAAATTACCGGATAATTCGGGTGTTGAAGGATTGGCAGAAGCACTAAAGCTTCGTTTTTATGCAAATATTAACGAAGATAAAATTGAAATTGACGGGAATACGCTTATTTATACTTCGGTGAATTGCAGGGTGCAGAGGGCAAGGGAAAGAAAGGGAATGCCGTTTCATCCGTGTAAATCTGTCGGCATGATAGAGTACAGCGGATTTGCAAAAGTGATAGATGAAAGGTTTGTCTGTGAATGTGTAAGCTGTTATCCTGATATTACAGATACTTCCTGCTGCTGTAAATGGAAGTTTACGATTGCATAACTGTCAGTTTATAGAGATTGTAAAAATATAAACATTTGGAGTAAACATAAATGAAAGAGTATAAGTTGGTTTATTTAAACAAAGGACTTAAAATGTCCCGTGAAAAAGATTTGGAGCAGGCTCAGGAGAGCATAAATGAATGTTTAGCTGACGGCTGGGAACTTTAGCAGGTGGTATCACCAAACGATATGGCGGGAGCATTAGTTGGAGTCTTTTTCAAAGAAAAATAAAGTGTTGAATGACTGGAAAAGTGGAAAATGGCGGAAGATTTTCATAAATCATCGTCTCATGTTCAAATACAGGCAGAAAAGATGATTTTTCATAAAGTAGAGCATATTCTTGGAATGGAATTAGAGAAGAATAAAAAGCTGTATTTGGCGGATAATGCCTTTACATATATCCAGCCGGATTTTTATTCAGAAGCGGATAATGTTATCGGGGAAATATTTGCCCATATTGGCAAGCCAAAAAAGGCTCAGGACAATAAGATAGCAAATGATATTTTAAAGATGCTTTTGCTGGAAAAAATCACAGGAAAACAGTTCAGAAAAATAATTGCTGTATGTGATGATTTGGAGAGAAAGAAACTGCAAGGGCAGTCCGTTTTAGCAGAAAGTATTCGCCAGTTTGGTATTGAAGTCATGTATATTGAGATTGAAGATTATATGAGAAATCAAATAATGGAAGCTCAAGAAATGCAAAAGATGATTAATATATGATCAAGAGAAAAATTTGAAGTTTCTGTTACTTATAATGGGCTCATGAGAATTAGATTTATCAGACGGA
>CAYYZV010000305.1:0-2524 GCA_964476275.1 uncultured Roseburia sp. | reverse complement strand
CATCAATCTGCTGATATGGAATAGAAATATGATTTTCATCCATTGCATATTTGATATTTTCTGTCAAACGCCATTTTACATTCCAGTAATCTGCCGCTTTTACCCACAAACGAACACCAATATCTACAGAAGATACACCTAAATTATCCACAAATACAATTGCGTCCTCTTCCGGTAATCTGCACACATCATTCTGCGCAAGGTTAAACATAATTGATTTTGCCATCTTAATATCTGCATCATAAGAAATACGTACTACAATATCTACTCTGCGTCGATCCATATGAGATACATTCACAATTGTATTATTAGAAAGTGTACCATTTGGTATTACTACTACTTTGTTATCAGGGGTTTTCAGCTTTGTATAGAAAATAGAAATTTCATATACACTGCCTTCGCTGCCGCCCTGAATAATATAATCTCCTACCTTAAATGGTTTTAATAATAAAATCAGTACACCGCCTGCGAAGTTTGAAAGGCTTCCCTGTAAAGCCAGACCAACAGCAACACCGGCAGAACCAATCGCTGCTACGATAGAAGTTGTTGCCACGCCAAATACACCTAAAATAGTCATAAGTAAAACAAGATATAACGCGTATTTAATAATTGCGCACAAAAACTGGATTACGCCTGTATCCACTTCATGATGTTCCATTGCTTTTCGTGTAATCTTAACAATCCATTTGATTGCTTTTGATGCAATTGCATAAACGATAACTGCAACTACCACCTGTAATACAAAGCTTATCAGACCGGGAACTAAACCTTCCAGATACGTACGAATAATCCCTGGATTTTCAACTACTTTTTCGATTTTTCCTACTGTTTCTACTACAATCGCTTCCTCTGTAGATACTACTGCATCCACTGCCATACCATATAACTGATTTATCTTCATCTTTTCTCCCTTTATCATAAGTGCTTGCTTTTCCAGCAGCACAACCCCTTATTTTTCGATCTCGTGAATAAATAATCCACTGCGAAGCTTTGGCTCAAACCAGGTAGACTTCGGCGGCATCAAAAGTCCTGCATCTGCCACATCAAATAATTCCTGAATGGAAGTCGGATACATTGCAAACGCTACTGCACAGTCTTCTTCACAACGTTTTACCAGTTCTTCCAGGCCACGGATTCCGCCTACAAAATCAATACGGGTATTCGTTTTTGGATCATCAATGCCCAAAACAGGCTCTAATAATAAATCCTGTAACAAAGACACATCCAGAGATTTCACTGGATCGCTCATTGGAATATCCTTTGAACGAATCTTACAGTTATACCAATATCCATCCATATACATAACAAAGGTACCTTTTTCTGTCGGATGTTTATCCTCCTGCGCTGTAATATCCGCTACATCAAAACGCTTTTTTACTTCTTCCAAAAAATCTTCTGAAGAATATCCATTTAAATCTTTTAAAACACGGTTGTAATCCATGATATAAAGCTCTTCATCCGGGAAAAGTACGGACAAAAAGGTATTAAATTCTTCTTCACCTGTATAATCCGGATGAGCTTGTCTTCTTCTTTCTCCAACCTTTACAGCAGATGCACAGCGGTGGTGTCCATCTGCAATGTAAATTTCCTGAATCTTGGCGAATGCTCCTTCAATTGCTTCAATTTGCGCATCCTCAGAAATTACAAATACTCTGTGACGTATTCCATCCTCAGATGTAAAATCATATTCTGCCTCACCTGCTTTTACCTGTGCAATTACTTCATTAATCACTGCATTCGCACGATATGCCAAAAAGATTGGACCTGTCTGTGCGCTGCAGGTATCTACATGATGGATACGATCCAGTTCTTTTTCTGCTCTGGTATTTTCATGCTTTTTAATGACATTATTTTTATAATCATCAATCGAAGCACAAGCCACAATACCAGTCTGTACCCTTCCATTCATAGTTAATTCATAAATATAATAGCACTTCTTTTCTTCGCGGATAAAATCTCCTTTTTCCACACGCTCCCAGAGCAATTCTTTCGCCTTTTCATAGACAACTTCATCATATGTATCTACATCAGCTGAAAAATTTGTCTCAGCACGGTCAATTCCTAAAAAAGACTGTGGCTGAGCTTTTACAATTTTTACTGCTTCTTCTCTGTTATAAACATCATAAGGGAGGGCAGCAATCTGTGCCGCCTTCCCTTTATTTGGTCTGATGCTTATAAATGGTTTAATAACTGCCATTTATATTACCTCTTTATTTTACTTTGCGAACACGAAGTACGCCATCTGTTGCTGCTAATTTAGCCAATACTTCTTCTGTTACAGGGCTGTCAACATCTAATAATGCATATGCATATTCGCCCTTTGAATTATTTGTCATATTAGCAATATTGATACCAGCTTCACCAAAGATGTTTGTATACTGACTAATCATACCAGATACATTTCTATGTAAAATAGCAATACGACTAGCTGTTGTACATGCACCCATGCTGCAGTCTGGGAAGTTTACGCAGTGAACAAGGTTACCATTTTCAAGATAATCTCTTAATTCACGAACTGCCATGA
>CAYYZV010000304.1:0-2554 GCA_964476275.1 uncultured Roseburia sp. | reverse complement strand
ATCTATCCGTCCACAGGTAACTTGGACACAGGATCTTCGTGATTCCGTAAGATAGGTTTAAAAAATAAAATAAAGAAAATGAGAAAGGCTGACGTTTTACGAATTTTCGTTCGATAAAGCGGTGGCCTTTCTTTATCTATATATCTGAATCTGTATGAAATATATTTTGTATTCTAGTGTTTACAGAAAATGGGAGAACTGCTCCCACTAAAGCAGAGTGCAGGTTACTTCAGAAGAAGTGGTTTTTTTATTATAGTATATTCAGACTTCAAAAAAAGAAGTTGAACAAGAACAATTAAATAGGACACGCATACATCTGATTTTATTTTCGCCTCTGTTTTTATGGATTGGTTAAGAGACAGAGGTGGCAGAAACCCATTTTGTGCGATGAAGTTCCTCGGTGCAGACTACTTTTGTAAAAGAATGGCAACATACTTTGTGGCGATGGTAGTACGGCATTGTGCCTGTGAAGGTTCTAAGCAGAGGTTTGTGCCTACCGGAATGGCTTCTGGAGATAATGAGATAAAACAGCATCGGAATTTCAGCGAAACGCATTTTTCGGGAGTGGCTTCCTGTAGCTTCTGTCTGGCTGGGCATGACAGAAATGCAGTGTGGGATTTGCTGTCCCGATGTATGTTACCCGGCTGGGGGAATCGGTGAAAGAAACCGACTCAGGTAAGTTTTTTATGGGTGATGTGATAGAAATATTATATTGTCCCTTGAGATTCGGAGGACTGGTCGATAAAAGAGTATACCCATGAAGCACTCATAAGCGAAGATATGTTTTTTGAAGTTGCGGGAAAATTTGAAAAAGCATCGGTATACTGTAATGAAGACGGGTTTTCAAAAAGGATTCCGGTGGATAAGGATATATTTGCAGATGTTCTTTTCTGCGGTGACTGTGGAAGAAAAATGAAACGCCTGACTGCGGTAAAAGAACTGAGTGTGAAAGGCAAAGTCCGTGCTTATGGTTATAACTGCCCAAATGTATTACGGATTGATGAAGATAACTGCATTTCAAAAAATATAACGTTGAAATGTTTAAGCGGTATTGTTAAGGAAGCAATAAAACAGGAATTTTCCCTGTCGCAGATGCGTCCGAAGGACATGGTGGAAAGTAATAACAGGGAAGCAGAACGGATAAAAAAAGAATGGAATGAGGAACTGCTTGAGCTGGAAAAACAGATTGCAAATATTAAGAGAATTGGAAGTGAACAGTATTTAAAATACAGAATGGGAGAGATGGAAGCCGCCCATTTTAAACAGGAAAAAGAAGAGAACGAAAGAAAGATAGCAGTATGTCAGAACAGAAAAGAAGAAATAGAAGATAAGCTTAGGACAATAGATTATGAAACTGTGCAGAAAAACCATTTTCTGCGTGTTCTTGCAAAAGGAAATGAAAAAAGCGAACTGACAGAAGAAGTGGTAAAAACACTGATTCACAGATTTCGAGCGTCCGGCGGTGCAGAGAATGCTTGAGATGGTCAGAAACTCGGAAATAAACTGTATCGTGGTAAAAGATTTTTCCCGATTTGCAAGGGATTATATTGAGCTTGGTTCTTATTTAGAGCAGATATTTCCGTTTATGGGAGTAAGGTTTATTTCCATCAATGACAATTATGACAGTAAAAATTATCAGGGCAGCATAGGAGAGCTTGATGTTAATTTTAAAAATCTGCTTTATGATTTATACAGCAAAGACCTGTCGCAAAGGGAAAGACAAGCAGAGTTCCCAAAAGCGGAAAATTTCTGTGGAGCAGTGCCACAATTTGCCAAATACTAAGGAATGAAATATATATAGGGAATATCGTGCAGAAGAAAACAACGAAAGATTTTGTGGGTGGGAAAAACCATCTGAATCAGAGAAAAAACTGGCTGGTTTCCTATAATCACCATGAACCTATTATAGAAAAAGAGATATTTGACAAAGTGCAGGAGGGCGTGGAAAGAAAAAGATACCGAAGTACAATAAAACTCACCCATTGACAGGAAAAATGGTGTGTGGGTGCTGCAAGAAAAATCTGAGATACCGGAAAGGTATGAATCCATATTTTTGCTGCCATAACAGATATTCAAATGCGATGGAGGGGTGTGTGGAGAAAGTAAATGCCTTATTTGTGGAAGAGTATGTTCTTTTTATGATACAGGAAAGGTTATATGCAGAGGGAGAGCAGAAAAAAATTTTGGAAGAAATGGCAGAAAATGTATTTGCAGTGCTTTCAAAAGAAATGTTAGACGAATACATCGAAAAAATAATTGTTTATGATGAACAGAATATAGAAATATGCTGGAAAGAAGATAAAGAGGGGAAATAAATGTACGCTGTTAAATCTGCACTTATTTAACAAAGGAAAGTATTATTTGTGACAGCAGTTTAACAGTCGGTATCATTTTTGAATAAAAAAGAGGCGAAAACCTTGAAAAATAAGCAAAAAAAAGTGTTTGCAACTACTTGACAGGAGAGGGTATTGATTACAGTCATCCTGATTTTCGTAATGCGGATGGAACAACGCGAATTTTAGAATTATGGGATCAGACATTAGATACTGTTTAT
>CAYYZV010000303.1:0-2574 GCA_964476275.1 uncultured Roseburia sp. | reverse complement strand
CCAAGCAGAAGCCGTAAATTAAAGGATTATTTGGAATAATGGTAAAATTATCAAATAGATTATTAGCAGTAGCATCTTTTGTGACCAATGGGAATGTATTGGCAGATGTGGGTACGGACCACGGATATATTCCTATTTATCTGCTGCAGATGAAGCGGATCAAGGGAGCTATTGCAATGGATATTAATGCAGGACCTTTGGATAGGGCAAAAGAACATATTGCTATGTTTGGTTTAAATGATTACATAGAAACCAGATTGTCTGACGGGGTAGCGGCACTGACACCTGGGGAGGTGGATGCCATTTTGATTGCAGGCATGGGCGGCGGTTTAGTGATGCACATTTTAGAAGAGGGGAAGGAAGTGTGCCATCAGGCAAAGGAACTGATTTTGCAGCCGCAGTCTGAACTGGAGCGTGTCAGAAATTATCTATGGTCCAATGGATATGTGATTTTAGAAGAAAATATGGTACTGGAGGATGAAAAATTTTATCCTATGATGCGTGTGCAGTATCAAAATCTGATTGATGAGGAAAGTGCCCAAAATGTATTGTTTTGCCGGTATGGGAAGCACTTATTGGAACAAAAGCATGAGGTACTTTTGGAGTATTTGAAACGGGAAGAAAAGCTTTATGGGGAAATTTTAGCTGGTTTGAAAAAACAGCCTGTTTCAGAGAAAATAAAAGGACGTATGACAGAAGTAGAAGAGGTGTTGTGTCTGAACCGGCAGGCATACGTTTATTTTTAGGTGAAGCTAAGATGGGAGGTTTTACAATGGCAGAGAAAGACGTTAGATTACTGATAGGCAAAGAAGAAAAGTATTATCCGGAAGGAACGGCTTACCTTGAGATTGCAAAGGAATATCAGAAGCCGGATGAAGATGATATTATTTTAGTGGTGGTGAATAATCGTCTGCGGGAGCTTAGGAAAAAGGCAGAGGCAAATGGGGCGCTTAGGTTTATTACGACCGCGGACAAAACCGGAAAACGAACCTATCGAAGAAGTGTCATTCTGTTAATGCAGAAAGCCATTCATAATCTT
This sequence comes from uncultured Roseburia sp., assembly GCA_964476275.1. Lineage (GTDB taxonomy): Bacteria > Bacillota > Clostridia > Lachnospirales > Lachnospiraceae > Roseburia. Next base: position 1,535 of record CAYYZV010000303.1, on the reverse strand, counting down.
TGGGGAGATAAAAATATTGATGTCCGTGTGAAGCATTCAATTGGTCAGGGGTATTATTGTGAGCTGGTTGAAAAAACGGATATGAAAGAAAAGACGGTTATTTATTCTGAGGAATTGCTTGAAACAATGCAGGTGGAAATGGACCGCTTAAGAGAAGCAGATATTCCGATTTTAAAGGAAAGCTGGAAAACGGAAAAAGCGATTGGTTTGTTTAAAGAGCAGGGGATGTACGATAAGACACGTTTGTTCCGTTATCGCAGGAGTTCTCGTGTAAATATTTATAATCTGGATGGTTATAGAGACTATTTTTATGGTTATATGGCTCCGTCTACGGGATATTTAAAGTATTATGATATTAAAAAAGAAGGTGAAGGCTTTATGCTGCTTTTCCCAGGGGAAAATACTAAGGAAACAGCAGAATATGAGCCAAGACCAAAGCTTTTCGAAACTTTAAAATCCTCAAGAGATTGGGGAAAAATGCTGGATATTGACAGTATTGGTGCCTTAAATGACATGATTGCAGCAGGAAATACGCAGTCTATGATTTTGACACAGGAAGCTTTATTTGAGGAAAGAATCGGAAATCTGGCACAGCAGATTATAGAAACCGGCGGCCGTAAATTTATTATGATAGCGGGTCCGTCTTCTTCGGGTAAAACAACGTTTTCACATCGTTTGTCTACCCAGCTTCAGGCAAAGGGATTAAAGCCGCATCCGATTCCACTGGATAATTATTATAAAAACAGAAGTGAATGTCCAAAGGATGAGTTTGGAAATTATGATTTGGAGTGTTTGGAGGCTTTAGATGTAGAGCTGTTTAACAGTGATATGCAAAAGCTTTTGTCAGGAGAACGGATTGAACTTCCAACTTTCAATTTTAAAACAGGAAGACGGGAGTATAAAAATCGTTTTATGCAGCTTCATGAGGATGATGTGCTGGTAATTGAAGGAATTCATGGTTTGAATCCAAAGCTTTCTTATTCGCTTCCGGACGAAAGTAAATTTAAAATTTATATCAGTGCATTAACGCAGTTAAATATCGATGAACATAATTGTCTGCCAACAACAGATGCCAGACTGATTCGCCGTATTGTAAGAGATGCAAGAACCAGAGGAACGTCTGCGATTGAGACAATTAATATGTGGGATTCTGTGCGCAGAGGAGAGGAAAAATATATTTTCCCATTCCAGGAAGGCGCAGATGTCATGTTTAATTCAGCACTGATTTATGAACTGGCAGTTTTAAAAATTTATGCAGAACCACTATTATTTGCAATAGAGAAATCAGAAGAGGGATATTTGGAGGCGAAACGTCTTTTGAAATTTTTGGATTATTTCCTTCCGATGCCGGCAGATGGAGTCGGCCAGACTTCAGTCTTACGGGAATTTATTGGAGGAAGCTGTTTCCATGTTTAAATTGACATTAGATAGAAATTAGAGTAAGGTATAACATAAGCAGGCTGGATAATCGCGGCTGCAAGTGTCGAAAGACCGCAGGTGAGGAAAGTCCGGGCTTCACAGGGCAGGATGCCGGA
>CAYYZV010000302.1:0-2589 GCA_964476275.1 uncultured Roseburia sp. | reverse complement strand
GGCATAGATTCCACGTAGGCCTCCTCCGACATCCACTACTCCAATTTTCTTACTCAATTTTCAGCCTCCATTCAAAATTACTCATGTCGGTTTTCCTGTATATAATTCTGATATTTCGGCACCTTATGTTCTGTTTTATTCCAAATCATATCTGCCTCCGTTCCCCATTCTGCCGCATATGAGGTACACTTTGCACATAAATGCTCTACGGTTTCCGGTGACTCCAAATCCGTACTGTATGCAGCTGTTTTATGTACTATCTCCTGCAAGATTTCAGGATTTTCAAGCATCGGGCATGGACGCAGGTGATTTTTATTAAACGGCTGTGCTTTTCGATATTCCATAAACAGTGGACTCTTCAGAATCTCAAGAATAGAGCTGCTATGGATATTTGCATTTGAATAATGAATAAATACACACGGTTCTGCATCTCCTGCCGAATTGATATGGAAATAATTTCTGCCGCCTGCTATACATCCTCCAACTGCTTCTCCATCATTCTGGAAATCCATTGGGAAGAACGGAATCTTGCATTTATCCGAACGCACATATCGGATACGGTCAATCATATACTTTCTCTGTTCTACAGTCGGCATAAGCTCCGGCACTGCGTTATTTCCTACCGGCATGTAGTGGAAATAGAAACCAAACCTTGCCCCTTTATCCGCAATCATTTGTAAAAATTCATTACTTGTCACAGCCTCAATATTATGTCTTGTATAACAGATGGACGTTCCAAAAATAATGCCATGCTTTTTCAGTAAATCCATTGCATTCATAACAGCTTCATAATGTCCGTCGCCTCTGCGTTCATCATTTGTTTCCGGTGTTCCCTCGATGGATAACTGGAATGTAATATTTCCCAGACGCACAACTTCTTTACAGAATTCCTCATCAATCAGTGTAGAGTTCGTGTAAATGGAAAGCTCCACGTCATTATGCTCTTCTGCCAGTCTTAAAATATCTTTTTTGCGTACCAGCGGTTCCCCGCCTGTCATCATATACAGATAAACTCCAAGTTCTTTCCCTTGTGTTATAATCCGACTCATATCTTCATATGACAGGTTATGTTTATGCCCATATGTGCCGGACCAGCATCCTGCACAGTGCATGTTGCAGGCCGAAGTCGGGTCAAATAAAATCAGCCATGGAATATTGCAGTTGTATTTCTCCCTGTTTTTGCGGATTGTCTTAGTTCCTCTGAAAAATGCCTCATAGCCGAGATTTAATGCTGCCATCTTTGCAACATTCGGATCTGTTTCATCCAATACACGGTTAATGAAATTCATCCATCGGTTGTCCGGGTCTTTTACAGCCTCCCTGATGCTGTCATACTGTTCCTTTGATACAGCATCCCCATAAAAGGATTCCGCCAAGTCAACTATCTTTAAAAAGCTTTCTTCCCTGTCCTGCTTTACTTTCGATAATGCTGCTTCTACCAGCTTTTCTACCATTTTTCTCTGTGCCTGATGTGTAAGATTCTGAATATTGCTGTTCATCGTTTTTTCTCCTTCCATTTACATTATTACAGATTGTTTTTCTTGAGATTTATTGTAGGCATATATCAGAAAATCTTCATTAACCAAACTTTTTCTTCTGTCCGATTTTTTCCCATCTGTCGATTTTTGTTACATTATGCGACACATTTTTTAAATTGTCCAAAATCCATTCTTATTTTTTATTATTTGGGACAAACTCCATATTTTGTCCCTTGCCATATAAAAGAAAAACATTTAATGTAGATTATGGAAATACCACCTATTAAAAGTAATTTTTGTCGTATTAACCGAACAGATATTTTAAAATTCTGTTCCCCTTGGTTTTTCCTACCATAGAACCATGAAGCAGTCTATGCTCATGGTTCTTCTCCCCTTTATCATAAAAACTTTTTATATTTTTGGACACATTGATGAAATTGTCCAAAAGCTTTTTTCCATTTTTCATTGAAAAAAGAAACCTATTTTTATATAATTTAAGAAGAAATAAGGGAGTAGTCAGCACTCTGTGTGGCTATATCAACAAACTCGGAACTGTTCCTGGTATTGCCTTAATCGACGAGACTTATCTGTATCCGCAGATAGTGTCGTCTTTTTTTATTACAAAGGAAGTGAGGATTGTATGGCAGATTCAAACATAACAAAGAAAGCATTAGCAAATGCTTTAAAGGAACTCATGTCAGAAGTTCCTTTTGAAAAAATAAATGTGGCCCAGATATGTGAAAGATGTGATATGAACCGAAAGAGTTTTTACTATCACTTTAAAGACAAATATGATTTGGTCAACTGGATTTTTGATGTAGAATTTATTTCCATTCTGTCCAGCGAAAATTTTAATTTCGTAAATACAACGCTTGAAGATCGTTTAAAATTTTTAGATATATTATGTGAAACATTTTATGAAAACCGAGTATTCTATCGTAAAATACTAAAGATTAAAGGGCAGAATTCTTTCTCCGAACACTTCCGTGAATGCGTCCATCCTATTTTAAAGAAAAGAATTATCGTTCTTACAGGTATATCTGCCCCGGATAATTTTGTCGTTGATTTTTTTTCTGATGCTTTCGTATGTGCATTAGAACATTGGTTATCT
>CAYYZV010000301.1:1940-2596 GCA_964476275.1 uncultured Roseburia sp. | reverse complement strand
AGCCATTGGTATCCGATTATAGCAGTTATGATTGGAACAGGGCTTCGTGTAGGAGTGCTAACTTCCAGTAACTTTTTAGACTCAATCGAATAAAACTATAAAAAAGCCCAAGAAAATCAATGGAAATCTTGTTTTCCTTGGGCTTTTTTAATATAATTATTGAGTGGGTATACTAACTTATAAAGTGAGGTGTAAATGCTAAAATGTATTTCGATTTTTTGGTTCAAATCCCTGAAGTTAAAGGTAAAATATATGAGAAAACCATTAAAGGAGTAACTTATATTAACTACGAATATGACAGGGTATATAAACCTGAAAAGAAATATAACATTCCCAAACGAACAACCATCGGAAAGAAATGTGATGGAAATCCAACCATGATGTATCCGAATCCCAACTTTTTAACTTACTTTCCAGATGTTGAATTACCGCATGAGCGTGAACGTAATGACAGGAGCAGCTGTCTTCACATTGGAACATACATAGTTATTCAAAAACTCATAGTGGAATCTATGGTTGACAGAATTGTTGGTGATATTTATAAGGATGAACGTGGAAAGGGACTTTTTCTTGATCTGGCATCTTATTATTTAATTACAGAAAATAATGTGGGTCAGTATTATCCGGATTATGCATACAATCATCCGCTGTTTACT
>CAYYZV010000301.1:0-1930 GCA_964476275.1 uncultured Roseburia sp. | reverse complement strand
GAAGATAGTGTTGCTTTTCAGAATGAATGGAATGCCATTAAAAAGAAGACAGAACGTATTTACATATCTTATGATTCTACAAACAAGAACTGCCAGGCAGGTGAGATTGACCTGGCTGAATTCGGTCATGCCAAGGATGATAAGGGACTGCCGATTATCAACTATTCTATTGCTTATGACTGCAAAAATAGAGAACCCTTGTTTTACGAGGATTATCCGGGAAGTATCGTTGATGTATCACAGTTGCAATGCATGCTGGATAAAGCTAAGGCATATGGCTACAAAAAAGCAGGATTTATTCTGGACAGGGGATATTTCAGTCGAGAAAATATACGATACATGGATAAATGTGGTTATGATTTTATCATTATGGTGAAAGGAATGCGTTCGTTTGTCACGGAGCAGATAAAGAAAGTAAGAGGAAGCTTTGAAAATGAATGGAATACAAGCATTGGAAGATATCATGTAAATGGAACTACTGTGAAGACTCCGGTATTTTATTCTGATGAGAAAGACCGCTGCCTTCATATTTATTACAGCTATGATAAAGCGGCTTCTGAAAAGTGGATTCTTGAGAGTAGCATTCGAAAAATGACTTCGTATTTGAAGAAAATGGAGGGACAGTCTGTTGTCATAGACAAAAAATACGAGAAGTACTTTTCGCTTGAGTATTATCACGAAGGACAGGACGACCAGTGTTTTGTATGTGGGATACCAAAGAACGATATGATAAGTCAGGAACTGCAGATGTGCGGATATTTTTGTATTATTACATCAGCTGAAATGTCTGCAAAAGAGGCTCTTGAACTTTATAAAAGCAGGGATACATCAGAAAAGCTGTTCAGGGCTGATAAAGGTTTTCTTGGAAATCGAAGCTATCGGGTCTATACCGGTGAATCTCTTGAAGGGAAAATGCTGATTGCTTTTATTGCGCTTATCATTCGCAACAGATTTTATACGCAATTAAAAGATGCTGCAGAGCAAATGGATGAAACTCCAAACTATATGAATGTTCCGGCAGCAATCCGAGAACTGGAAAAGATAGAAATGGTACGCCAGGCAGATGGAATCTACCGTCTTGATCATGCACTAACAGCGACTCAGAAAACAATCCTTAAAGCATTTAAAATAGATGCGAATTATGTAAAAAGAAAGATAAAGGAATTAAGCGACAGATTTAATCCTAAGAATATGGCAGTAAAGATATAAGGAGGCTAAGTATGGCACGAGGAAGAAAAATATCAACAGAGTCATTAGATTCAAAGATTGAATTACAGAAAGAAGCATTGGAGAAAGCAAAGAGAAGGTATGAAGACGAGAAAGAAAGCCTTGCGGAACTGATAAAACTCAGAAATGAAATGCGTAAAGAAGAAATGATGGATGCTGTATTAAAAAGTGAACACTCTTATGGTGAGATTATGGCTTTCATCAAAGGGGAGGTGTCAGAAGATTGTTAAAATATAAAACCGTAGAACGAAAAGCAGATTTATATGATATCGGAAATGGATTAACTTTGATGAATATAATTATGAAGAATCAAGATGGAAAGATGTCTGCAATTGACACATATATTGGAGCGGATAGAAATGGATTTTCATGTGTTGGCCATACTGAGGGCTTAGATGAGCCGGGTGTAGTTTTTAGTTATACACAATATATTCGTATGATTGAAGCAAATCTCGAGTATTATCTGGAAGCGTTTTTTACAAATATAAAATGAGAAAAGCATGTGGCTTGGCTGAGCGTCTAGTCACATGCTTATTATATTTGAGTGGAAAAATCACTGGAAGTTAGGGAAGATAGAAAAATCTCCATCAGATAAAGAAATTGTCTGATGGAGATTTATAGAATTTGCAAAAATAATGATTTTTTGTATATATAGTGTAAAAAAATTACATTTATTAATAAATAATTAGTAATAAACTTGCAT
>CAYYZV010000300.1:0-2601 GCA_964476275.1 uncultured Roseburia sp. | reverse complement strand
ATCCGATGATACAACAGAAGACGAAAAAGCTAATGCATCCAATGACAAAAAAGATAATGATAAAGAAACAACTGAATCACCAAAAACAGGAGATACAGCGAACGTTTGGGGTTATCTGATTTGTGCCTGTGCAAGTATAATTGTGATTTTGGAAATTACATTCCGTAAAAGACTTTTAAGATAATTAAATAAAAATTATAACTTAATAAAGAGTGAACGCCGATAATGTTTGAAATATACATTATCGGCGTTTAAATCATAAGAATCATTTTTTGTATCGCATAATTTTTGCCCAATTCTTAGGGAAGCCCATTTCTTTCAGTAACTGGTCTTCTGTGAGATGAGGGCATTTTTTGAGTACATCTTTAATCAAAAGTGACAGATTCTTACGGAACATCTTGAATTCTTCGTTTGGAATCAGATAGCGAAGGGCAATTACAACGGCGAAGAGGTCTTTCTTGCCGTTCTGATACAATCCCTTTTTGCGAGTAATTCCGAGTTTGCTATGTAACAATGTATCCGGAATCATATCAGTGGTATGGAAGTCAAATAAGCGTTCTCCGTGAGCACAAACATTTCGGCATTTGGCAATTACTGTAATGAACTGGTGTAGCTGTTTCTCTGTATATTGCGGATAAGCTTTGCTGACCTTTACCTGAATGTCATTTGGCATATATTGATAAAAAGCAGATGTCTGTCCCATAGTCATTGCATTGGTTGCTACCCATAATGGAACATTATGGTATTTTCTTGCGTGATGAGCAATATAACGGTAATGACTCGGCATAGCAATTGTCTTGCTTAAGGAATCTACCAATCTTTTTACTTGTTTTGAATGATGAATGTAATCAAAATTATGTGGGTCTAAGTATTCAGTCTGTAATTCTCCGTATTTTTCTGTGAAATGATACGAAATCATAGACTTCAAGTGACGCTCCACTTGCAAAATATATTTTAAGAAAAGGCTGCGGAGTTGTTCATCAAAATGGTAAAAAGCAACAATCTCGTCGAAGGTAACGCCATATTTATACTTTTTGGATGCCGGATGCAGGAATAAATCTTTATATCCGCCGATTAAAGAATAGTAGCTGATTTCTTCCAATGTTTTTCGTGCGAAGTCAGCGTCAGGAATGGTCAAGCCTTTGTCGGCTTGCAGTTTATTTAGTTGTTGTTCGTAAGTCATAAATTTCTGAGCCATCAGATAACCTCGCTTTCGAATGTTTTTAGGATAAAAAAAGGAGCCCACGCATGAGCCCCTCCGGCTGTGGGCCCCTCGAGCATCCACAGCACAACCACTGACAATAATATACCTTAAGCCATCGTAGATGTCAAACGGTTTTTATGAAAGTGGTAATAGTATTTTATGGAGAGATTTTTAATTTATTCTTACTTGATTCTAAATATTTTCCCTTATATTTCTGTGCAAGTGCTGGTTTTTTCCATCGTATATAAAGAGAGTGTAAGTATCGGTATACGGTCTTGGATGAGCTTGATATTACCTCTGCTGAATCCAAGGCTACCTATCAGGAAATCAAGGATTATGTGCTGAAAGAATTTGGCTTAAAGGTTTCAACTTTATATATTTCCCAGATTAAACGCAAATGTGGTATTGATGTAGGAGAGCATTACAACATCTCACAGAAAGAGAATCAGAAAGTACCACAATGCCCGAAAGAAAAGGAAGATGCTATCCGTGCTGCTCTTGAACATTTTGCAATGATCTAAAGATCGTTGCTGATTTCAAGGAGGAATAGCATATGAAGTCATTATTCGAAGAAATGGGCGGTACATATACGCTCGGTGCAGACGGGATGTATTATCCAGATTTGGAACTTTCGGAGGAAGAACCACACTATGGAAAATATGGCAGAATGCGTCTGTATTATCTGAAAGAACATCGCAAAGTTCTGTATTACACACTTTTGCTGGATGGAGAACTGGTCAGGCATTTGAATGAGGTAGATGATACTGCTAATCAGAGAATGGAACTGCTCACCCTGCAAATGAAGGAGCGTCAGGGCATAAACGAAGCATTAAAGGTTCGTGACCAGATGGCATGGGTAGGTACTTGCAATAACATCCGTAATGCGGCAGAAGAAGTTGTTTTAAGTGAATTGATCTACAACTAATTTTAAAAGAGTCACAGTAATTTCTCACGATTGGAAATCACTGTGACTTTTTCTGTCCCTCGGTATATTCTATTTGCGATTCATTTCCATTGTTTTTATCTGAACTGATTTCATCGAGGAGCTCTTGTCCGTATTTTTCAATCATACGAGACAGAAAATCCATGCAACGGTTAAATGCTATATTCTGTTCCATGAGCCCCTCCTTTCAAATCATTTTCCTACGCTCTTCCGTTGACTTGAAAGCCGTGCTATAATATTTAGCAGAACGCTTTCATCAATCTACGTTAATTTTAGGATAAATACTTTTAAACTTCATTGAGCGTGGATTGAGCGCAAATTGACTACTTTTTGGAAGGAGGGCTGTCTATGGAATACTTAGATTTCAGTTCAGTCATCACCATTATTCGTAAATATATCAATGACGAACGTACCGTTGTTGACCGAAACCTTAATGAAGAAGTTAAGATTGATC
>CAYYZV010000299.1:0-2607 GCA_964476275.1 uncultured Roseburia sp. | reverse complement strand
TTGTCCAATATCCTTTGAGTCTATGATAAGTATCGTTCCTAATATGACTTCCATGGCTTATCATTATTCTCTGGAAAATGAAGAATTATCGCTTAGGGAAGCTCAAATTGCATCTAGTCAGGCAATAAGAGATGCTTTTGTTGAAGGAGAGAATAGTACGAATGTTGGGAAAGAGGAGTTTGTGGCAGATACAACAGCGGATGTTACATTTTCTTGGCAGAATATGTTGATATTTTGGGGAAAATATGTATGGTTTACAGGTGTCTGTGTATTTTTGGTTTATAATGGTATTTGTTATATCAAAATACATCGAAGAGTAGCTATGGCTATTCCATTAAAAGAAAATATTTATGTTGTGGATGGGGAGATATCGCCATTTGTAATGGGAATTTTCAATCCTAAAATTTATATACCAAATGGTTTAAGTATACAAGAACAAGAATATATCATTTTACATGAACGCATACATATCAAACGATTTGACAATGTGGTAAAACTGCTTGCAAACATTGCACTTAGCATTCATTGGTTTAATCCGATGGTTTGGCTTGCATTTGTTTTTTCAAGTAAAGATATGGAAATGAGTTGTGATGAAGCAGTTATTAGAAATCTGGGGGAGGATATAAAAGTTGATTATGCGAGGTCTTTGTTGTCTTTTTCAATCGGACATCATAGGATGCAGAAAACACCGCTTGGATTTGGTGAAAGTGATATAAAGCAAAGAATAAAAAATTTGGCAAGTATGAAGGTAATAAAGAAGACAACCATATATGCAGTTGGCGTAGGTGTTATGATTCTTCTTATTTGTCTTGTAACAAATCCGAATGTGGCTTCATCTAACGAGTTTGACAAAGAACAAGAAAGTACATTTAGCTTAAATGTGGATATAGAGGAACATTACATTACAAAAACAGGAGACCCAGCAAATTTATACTACATTGATGAGAATAATGTGTTGTGGGGGTGTGGTAGAAATAATGCCGGACAACTTGGACAGGGAACACAAGATTATGAATTACATGATGAGATGGTAAAAATAGCAGAAAATATTATTCATGTGGATTATTCCCAAAGAGATTTTGTGATTTATCTCACTAAAGATCATAAGTTGTATGGTATAGGAAATGCAGCTACCGGAGCATTGCAGCAATATGCAGAATTTGGTTGGGAGAAATATATAAATTATGAACATTATTATATGAGTGAGCCGGTTTTGCTGATGGAAAATGTAGTTTACGCACGTTGTGGACAGGATGATGTGGCTTGTTTGACAGAGGAAGGTGAAGTATGGATTTGGGGAACTGTTTGCAAAAGTGGTGGCTATGGCTCGGATGGTGTATATTTTGTCGAGAAGCCGCAAAGGGTATTGGAAAATGCAGTGTTAGTTACTGGTGGTTGGTTTAATCATGCTGCATTACTCCAAGATGGAACTGTATGGACCTGGGGCTATAATTTTGCCGGAAACTGTGGTGTAGCAGACAAGTCAGTTGTGACAGAACCAACAAAGGTAGCTGATGGGGTGGTCATGGTTTGGACGGGTTCTGTAGAATATAATGTAGATGTGAATGATATTTCTGATTTTGAGGGTGAATATCCTAGATTTATGGAAAATACAATTATTAAAAAGTCTGATGGTTCTTATTGGATTTGTGGGGCTAATGTCGGCAGTGAAGAAAAGACAATCCCATTTTATTTTGAAACAACAGATTATCAAATGATTTGTACACATGAATTTTATCCGTATGAAATAGAAGACATGGAATAGGAGGTGATTTTGAGATGAAAGAAAAAATAAAATATTTTAATAAAATTTGTGTGATAATAGAGTTGGGATTTTATATATTTAGCCTGTACCAGCTCTGGCATTTGTGTCAGTACGGCGGTTTACGCAGTCATATGCCTGCATTGTTTTTGGGACTGTCAGGCTTTGTGATTGTGTTTATTTTAGGTCTGATTTTACGAAGATATTGTATAAAAGAAGAGGGCGAAAGACAGGTAGAAAAGAAAAGGCTGCACATAACAGCTATTTTATTTATAGTAGTAACCATTTTCTTTGGAGTACGTATGGTATACTCTGCAATTCCGTATCATGGGGCATTGTCCTGGAAACTGGATGAGTGGATGCGTAAAAAAGAAATTGCTTTAGAACATAATAATCTTTTTGAACATGGCATAGAAGGAGTTTTGGAGGATTTAGACAAGGCTTTGGATATGCCGGAGGAACTATACATTGCGAATAAGTATCAGGTATCCTTTGATGAAAATGGAATCATTCAAAGTTTATATGCATTTTTATATGGAAGAAATGAAGCCGGAGTTAAAAAGACGTATCTCATTGATTACGATGCAGATAAGAGTACAAAGATGACGGTCTGGATAGATGGCAATGTGAATGGTGCGTATGATGCGGATATGCGTCTGCTTCCTATGATACGGATTTTAGAAGAAACAGACTGGGAAAATCAGGTAAAAGGCTGGTCTGAGCAATTCGAAGAAGAACAAATATATGAACTGCTTTATTTCGGACGGAGAGGATTTCGTTCAGAAGAAGGATTAAGATATGTTCCGGGAGATGCAGATGGCGACGGAGTGATATCCGGAAGCAGT
>CAYYZV010000298.1:0-2617 GCA_964476275.1 uncultured Roseburia sp. | reverse complement strand
CAATTCCTTTCCTTCATAAGGATGGACGCCACCTTTAAATGTTCCTAAACCCATTCTTGTGCCCCACTTTCTCTTATTTAGTATTTATTGTATTCTGCACACAATCAGGCAAAATACTATCACTACTATTATAACATACATTTTACAAAGATACATACTTTTTTTGTATTTTTTTTAGAACGTTTTGACAACAATTTAACAACTTTTTCGATAAATTTTATTCTTTTTACCATGTATATGTGTTAAAATGTTTTTATTCTTGTAAGTTTCTTTAAAAAAATTCATTTTAAGGAGATTCTTTATGCTAAAATGGACAAATACACTTCCCATCGATACTACTAATGCATTGATTCAGCAGGTATTTACGGAAGATGCTCTCTTTTTTGATATAGAAACAACCGGTTTCTCTCCTGCCAATACTCAGCTTTATCTCATAGGCTGTGCTAAAAGACAGGGAGATGAAATGCTTATCGAACAATACTTTGCCGAATCAAAGGAAGACGAAATCCTGATTCTTTCCAGCTTTTTAAAACTTTTAGAAAGCTATCAAACACTTATTACTTTCAATGGTCTTGGATTTGACATTCCTTATATAAAATCCAAATGCAGCTTTTATCATTTGACGGAATGCTTTAGTCAAAAAAACTCTGTTGACCTTTTTAAAGCTGCATCTTCGCTGAAATTTTTATTAAAACTTCCAAACTACAAACAAAAGACAATCGAATCCTTTCTTGGTATTGAGCGAAAAGATATTTATGACGGCGGACAGCTCATTAAAATATATCAGGACTATGTAAAAAAACCTTGTGAACAACAGATGTACTTCTTAAAACAACATAATTACGAAGACGTTACCGGCATGCTGGATTTACTTCCAATTTTAAGCTATTCCACTTTTTTTAAGGGTGGATATACTTTAGATTCCATAGAAAGTAATATTTATATAGATTATGATGGAATTTCAAAAAAAGAACTAATTTTCTCTTTAAAAAACAGCATTCCCGTTCCAGAACGGGTTTCTTATAGTTATAACGAATTCTACTTAACCTGCAATGGACCTGATACAAAGCTTTCTGTAAAGTTATATGAGGGGGAATTAAAATATTTCTTTGAGAACTATAAGGATTATTACTATCTGCCAAAAGAAGATATTGCTGTCCATAAAAACGTAGCTGCTTCTGTGGATAAAGCTTATAGAAAAAATGCGACTGCGTCTACCTGCTATATTCGAAAGGAATCTATTTTTCTTCCGCAGTACGAGGAAATCATAGAGCCCGCTTTCCGCTTAACCCGTAAAGAAACGCTGTCTTATTTTGAATTGTCAGATGAATTTATTGAATCAAATGAAATGCTTCGCAATTACATTGAGCATATTCTAAAATTAATGTCCAAGCAAAAGCATTAAACTATACCAAAAGCGGGTTTTGAAAACTTTCCAAACCCGCTTTTAGATTTACTCCTTTTCAAAGAAGAAAGATTTATTTCTGGTAAACCCAATATCTTTGTAATTCATAATCTGTTCTGTACTTCCGATGAATAAAGAACCGCCTTTTACAAGAGCATTATTGAACTTTCTATAAATTTCATCTTTTGCTTCTTCAGTAAAGTAGATAACCACATTACGGCAAACAATCAGATGACAGTTGTTCGGATAAGGATCTTTTAAAAGATTATGTTCTTTAAATTCAACACGTTTTTTAATTTCATCCGAAATCTTATATGAATTTCCAACTTTTGTAAAATATTTTGATTTCAGGTCCGCAGGTACTGCAGCGATACTCTTTTCATTATATAAACCAACTCTGGCCTGCTCTAATACCTGTTTATCAATGTCTGTAGCAATAATTTTAATATTTGCCAATGGTACCACTCTTGACAATGCCATTACAAGCGAATAAGGCTCATCACCTGTCGAGCAAGCAGCACTCCAGATTTTGATATTCTTTCCGAATTTATCAACCAGCTTTGGAAATACCTCATTCTCAAGAATTCTCCACTGTTCCGGATTACGGTAAAATTCTGAAACATTGATGGTAAGGAAATTTACAAACTGCTCAAACTTCTCTTTGTCTTTTTTTATTAAAGCAACATAGCTTGTATAATCATTAATCTTATTTTTATTGATTAATGTATCAATACGTCTTCGCATCTGTTTCTCTTTGTAGCAGTTTAAATCTATTTTTGTCAATGCATACACATCTTTTTTAAACTGTTCATAATTATCTAACATGCTGCTTCCCCGTGTTACTATTCCCAGTAACTTTCCCTTCCCTATGTATTATAGTATTGTATTACAGCCTGACAAAAATATGCCAGGCTGCATGATAGTTATTAATATTTATTCTTCGTTTGCTACAGCTTCTACATCAACATCAGCTACATCAGCATCCTCTGCCGGTTCTTCTGCTGCAAATAAAGCTTTGATAGAAAGGCTGATTTTCTTATCTGCTTCGTTAAAATCAACTACCTTTGCTTCTACTTCCTGACCAACCTTTAATACGTCAGCCGGTTTCTCAACATGTTCCTTTGAAATCTGAGAAACATGAAGTAATGCATCCACGCCCGGAGCAAGCTAAACGAAAGCACCAAAGTCTGTGATTCTTGCAACAGCACCTTT
>CAYYZV010000297.1:0-2627 GCA_964476275.1 uncultured Roseburia sp. | reverse complement strand
ATTTCATCCTGAATAGATTCCATCTTTTCTTTTGTTAATGGATAGAACTTCATAGCAATTACATTACAAATATTACCAATAATAATAGAACCATAGATACAGAATAATGCTACAAATAATAATGTCTTACTAAATTCAGCATTCTGGTCTGGTAATACCTCTTTGTATCCAATCATTGCAAATAAAATTGATACTAGCATTGGAGCAAATGAAGAAATTAATTTATCAACAAGTGAAAATAATGTTCCCATTAAACCGGGTACATATTTACCGGAACGGTATACTTCGTAGTCTGCACAGTCAGCAGTCATAGGAATAACGATATTTCCGGAAAGTCCTGAGAAACTACCCATCAAAATACTAAGTAAAACGTAAGCAAATGTAAATCCGGTCCAAGCTAAATTTCCATCCGGTCCATTCATAGATCTGAAATCACCAAACCACCATAATACAAATAATGCAGAACATGTAATGATACCACCCCAAGAACCGATAACCATAGCTTTTTTCTGTCCAAGACGTGTAGCAATACCACCAATGGCAAACATCATAATAATAGTTGTCGGCATAGAAATAATTCCCTGCAATGTACCACTTAAGGTATAGTTACCTACACAGGCACCCATTAATACTGCCATAATAACAGACTGAGCTTTCATCTGTGTAGCAAGCTTATCTGTACCGGCAGCTATTACAAGCATCTGGATTGCTCTGTTATGTGTAAATGTATCCACATAATCTTTCAAACCAATTTTTGCTGTCTGACCTGTTCCAAAGAACTCTGCTCTGTCTTTTGGTGCAATCGCAAATACTGCAATCACCATCATAACTGCTGATACAGAACCAAAGATTAACTGTAATTCTCCGAATAATGCAGGATCGTTTGTAAATCCGCCATATTTTACAGCAAGGTTAGCCGCTACTGTCTGAAGAACTGCAAATAAAATTGTGTTATAAATACCATCAAAAACCGCAAATAATGGTCTCTGTTTCGGATCGTTTGTTAAACAGGTCTGTGCTGACTTTGTAACAACACACTGGCAAGTATAACCGATATAGTAAATTGCAGAAATTACAATAAAGAATGGAAATCTTGCGCCCTGTGGTAATAAATGAGTTACATTAAATAAAATCCATGATGTTACAAAAAGAATAACATTACCAATTACCATAAATGGTCTGTTTTTACCAAACTTTCCATTTGTTTTGTCAACTAACATACCTACCATTGGGTCTGTTACACCATCCCAGATTCTCATCATCATAGAGAAAGAACCTGCTACAACAGTAGTAATACCAACCCATCCGCCTAAGTAATATGCTACGAAATTCATTAAAATCATGTACATATTGGTAGATGTGTTATTGAGAGCGAAACATCCAACTCTCCAAATCGGTACTCGATGAATACCATTTTCGCCATAATATTTGTCTGGCAAACTTCTTTCTTGACTCATATTTTTTCTCCTTGTCTTTTTGTATTTTGTTTTATTATTCTAACAAAATACAACTCTTTCTGCTTGCATATTTAAAGAAAAAATCATATAATTTTTGTGTTATAGCAATTTTTACAAAGGAGATAACTATCAACAATCATGGTTCAGAATTTTCAGCTCTTAAAAAACATTATGCTAAATGCTTTTCAAACAGAAACCGTCTATTATAAATATCCATATGAAGAAAATCTTCATATGCCTTCTAAGCTAATGAATATCATATGCCCTAATTTTTCAACTACAGATACTCGCATTATTCCATCTGAGCAAACTCCGAATCGCCGTCTTTTCGTAATTAAAACAAATTTGGAATTCTACTATATTATCTTTTATTTAAAATCAGAACCACATACGGACTTTATTACCATTGGACCTTTTCGTTCGGATGCTTTATCTTTGAGTGATTTTTCTAAAAGTTTAAATAATATGTATCTTTCATCTGATAACTACATACTTTTAAAAAGTTTTTATGAAAATCTTCCTTGCATTCCGCTTCAGAATATTGTAAATACCAGTACCTATATCATTAATACTTACTTATCCGACAACCAAAATATATTGCCGATTTATGTAGATTTTGATAAATTAAATAATTATTCATTTGACGCTCAGATTAATAAAACAGCTGTTTCCTATATTCTTCCGGACTCCTTAGCAGGTGAAGCAAAAGAAACATTATATCATTTAAGTGATGCGATAATATCCGGCAATACAGAAACTACGCAAAAACTGATGAAAGATTATTTAACGAAAAGTAAAATGCTTTCCTCTGAGAATATTTCTGAATGTAAAAAGCAATTACACATGATTAATGCCTATTTTCAAATGGCGTTTTTAAAGATACACTGCCAGCCAGAACAAACCCTTAAACTAATCCTAATGTTTAATGACAAAATTGAAAATACTCCTACGCGCGATGAACTCGTTAAAATACCTTACGAAATGTGTTATAAATACTGCATGTTATGCCAAAACAATACCTTTCCTGAATACTCTAAAACAGTAAATGATGTCATTAACTATATTCACTCACATTTACAGGAACCACTAAGCTTATCCATTATTGCAGAATACTTACAAAAAAATCCTTCTACACTTTCTGCTTCTTTTACACAGAATACAGGGATGACG
>CAYYZV010000296.1:0-2628 GCA_964476275.1 uncultured Roseburia sp. | reverse complement strand
AGGAGGACTATATGTATCAGATTAGAAATTTTATGGACAATGACGATGTAAAGGTAATTGATTCCTTAGGAGCATTTTCAGTAGTGGAATATCAGCGGGATTTGAGTGTACTTCCACAGACTGCTATGGTAGCTTATTATTGCAATGAAATGAATGTGCGTAAGCGACAGGTAGTCTGTGATTTAGCAAAATCAAATGTAACCGTGCAGGCAGGAGCGATGCAGTGGACAGTTGGAAATGTTAATGCTACAACAGGATTAAAAGGTGTAGGCGATTTCTTTGGAAAGGCTATGAGGGGTTCTGTGACAGGAGAATCCGCAATTAAACCGGAATACACAGGAAACGGTACATTGGTATTAGAACCGACGTATAAGTACATTCTTTTGATTGATGTGGCTGACTGGAATGGTTCGATTGTATTAGATGATGGATTATTCTTAGCTTGTGAATCTACGTTGAAGCATAAAGCGGTCATGCGTTCTAATATTTCATCAGCAGTAGCAGGCGGTGAAGGTTTATTTAATCTCGGAATTCAGGGAAATGGCATTCTTTGCTTAGAATCTTTTTGCCCACGGGAAGAATTGATAGAAATTACATTAGATAATGATGTATTAAAGGTAGACGGCAATATGGCAATTGCATGGAGTGGAAGCTTGGATTTTACAGTGGAACGTTCCGGCAAGTCTTTAATTGGTTCTGCTGCATCCGGTGAGGGGCTTGTGAACGTATACAGAGGAACCGGTAAAGTACTCTTGGCACCGGTAAGAGGTGGAATCGCATAAGAAATAAAAGATGTTCATGAATTGTGCACAATTTATGGGCATCTTTTTGACATTTATAGGGCAAAAAGTACAGAAATATAATTGACAGAAAAAATGATTAATTGTATCATTAGTAAAAAGGTATCATTTGGGTGCGGAATTAACTTATGGTACAAATACTTATTTTAAAGGAGTAGGTTATGTTTGAGAAGTTAAAGCAAATGAGGATTTTAAAAAGACTGAAAACCGGTTCTATAATTTCATCAACGATAGCAAGTGTAGCTGCTATCATTGCAGTAATTGCAATGTTTTATATGGGTAGTCAGTATAATCATGCATTGACGTATTACGCATTTCCACAGGGGACTTTAGGTCTGGCAATGAAGGAGCTGGCAGATATTCGAAGTGCGACTCGTGGTGCGGTTGGTTATGAACAGCAGGATAGAATTGATCAGATGGCAGAATACCATGATGCCGCAGTGGCAGCGTTAAAGGAATATTTGCCACAGATTGAAGCAACAATTGTAACAGATATAGGACAGGAGTCATATAATGCGATTGTTGAAGCAGTGGATGCATATCTTGAAATTGATGCAAAGGTATTTGCGTTGGGAGCAACCACAGATCCGGTTTATAAAACGATGGCAGAAGATTTGGTTTTCTCAGATATGGTTCCTGCTTATCAGGCTGCAAGTGATGCATTTGATGCTTTTATGGATGCTAATGTTGAACTGGGTAACGAAACACAGACAAGTCTGCAGATAATGCAGAATATTTTAACAATCGTTGTTATTGTAATTATTATGATAGCAGGTGTTTTAGCAACTAAAATTGGTACTATGATTGCAGAAGGTATTGCAAAGCCATTAGAGACATTGGGTGAACGTATGGAAACCTTCTCAAAAGGTGATCTTTCTTCTCCATTCCCGGATTATGAGTATGATGATGAAGTAGGCGATATGCTCAAATCCGTAACAGATGCAACAGAAACGCTTTCTTTAATTATCAATGACTTAGAGAATATATTCGAAGAGCTGTCAAATGGCAATTTTACAGTTCGCACATCCTGTGAAGATGCATATGTTGGAGATTTGAATCCATTATTAATGGCAACCAGAAAGACAATTGGTCAGATGGATGCTACATTAAAAGAAGTTCGAAGCGCATCTGAAATGGTATCAGCAGGTGCAGGCAACTTAGCAGAGGCTTCTCAGGCATTAGCAGAGGGTGCAACGGATCAGGCTGCTTCTGTAGAGGAAATGCAGGCAACGATTAATGAAATTACAGTAGGATTAGAGCAGTCTTCTGAAGAAGTAAATGCTGCATATATGGAAGCAGAACGTGTTGCAGGCCAGGCAGAAGCAAGCCGTGCTGAAATGGCTGTTATGACTGATGCAATGGGCAGAATCAGTGAAACATCTTTAAAGATTGGTACCGTTATTACAGAAATCGAAGACATTGCAAGCCAGACAAACTTACTTTCATTAAATGCTTCTATCGAAGCAGCAAGAGCAGGAGAAGCGGGAAGAGGCTTCGCAGTTGTAGCTGATCAGATTCGTACACTTGCAGAGCAGAGTGCGAAAGCAGCAGTTAATACACGTGCGTTGATTGAAGGTTCCATTCATGAAATTGAAGTTGGTAATGAAGCAGCTGAAAGAACAGCGAGTGTTTTAGCACAGGTAGTAGAAGCAATTCATGCAATTGCACAGACAGCAAAGGGATTGAGCGAAACATCTGCACAGCAGGCAGAGTCTATGGAGCAGGCAGAAGCAGGCATTTCCCGAATTTCAGAGGTTGTACAGTCTAACTCAGCAACAGCAGAAGAAGCATCTGCAACAAGCGAAGAGTTATCAGCACAGGCAACCAA
>CAYYZV010000295.1:0-2633 GCA_964476275.1 uncultured Roseburia sp. | reverse complement strand
GAGTGCCACAGGAAGAACAGCCGTACATGGCACCGCCAAAAGCAGGGTCACCGCAGTGAATCATACGGTCAATGTTTTCGATAACCGAACTGCGGGGATGTAAAGTATAAATAATTTGTTCGTAGTAATCTTTGAAAATGTTCTGAAGTATGTTGCTCATAAGATTATTATGAAAGAAAACGAGAAAGAAAACAACCCCCTAATTCCCTCAAGATTGAGGGTTAGGGAGTTGAGGTGTCGAAGACACTTTTTTATATGGATAAATGTCAAGTCGTTTTTATAAAAAATCCCCCTACATATATTTCAATGTAGAGGGAAAATCTTAACTTAATGCCATTGGAATGATTCCCTACGAGGGAATTTCCAAATAATGTAATTATCATGGCACTTGTTTATAAGTTTTTGAGATATCAATTATGAAGTCAAGTTGTATTAATCTCTATCTTTCAACTGATTACCAAAGGACATCTTTGCATTCTGTTGGAATGCTTCCTGCATATAAGAACTAAAACATTCTCCAAAATAGATATCTGGATATTCTGGTCTGTTTCTTGATTTAAGAATCAGATCACGTGCTACCTCACGATTTCCAACAATCATTTTACGAATTGCTGTGTACTGAGCCCAGATTGGATCATACATTGCTCCAAGTCTTACCTGGAATTCAGATAATTTTTCTTCAGAAAAATCATTCTCTGCAAAAGCTTCTTCTGCAATATCTGCTGCGAATTTGCCACCATACATCGCAGGTGATACACCATAATAATAACATGGGTCCGGTGCAGAAGCCGCGTCACCAATAACCATAGCACCTGCTGCATAATTCTTTTCAATCTTATTACAGCAAGGCAAACGCCAGCCTTTCATACCATCGACACAATAAGCATCTTTCAAATATCTCTGTGCAGGTACAGAATGTTTTAACCAATAATTGAAATATTCATCAATTGACATTCCATGTCCGCGAAGAAGTCCTTCCGAAACACAGCAACCCACAGAGGCTTTTGTTCCAGTATCACCCAATGTATTGATCCACATTGGCTGGAAGAAATGCTCATCAACCAACGCCTGATCAACTACAGGCATCCAGTCTGTATCATAAATCCAGCAACATGTGCCTGGTTTCATATCTTTTACATTATCCCAGTAACCGCGGATTGCGAACATATATAATCCTGGATCATTGTTAAAAATACCAAGCTGACGAGCAAGAATCGAATGACTACCATTAGCGATAATCGTAAGGTCAGCTTCAATAATCATTTCCTGATTATTATAGATACCTTTGACACCCTTGACCTGGCCTTTTTTCATAATCAATTCTGTTCCTTCAAAGCCTTCTAACCATTCAGCACCAGCCTTTAAGGCAGCTCTACGGATAATATCATCGCCTATTCTTCTTGGAATACACCATTCACCATCTTCTGTTTTATACTCAACCTCTTCTTCACCAGGACCAAACTGAAGAATATATTTTACTTCAGCTTGAATATTCTGTTCCATTTCTTCATAAATTCCCATCTCTTTGAAAATAGGAAATAAAGAAGACTGATAGGCGTCACCACATACTTTTTCGCGAGGAAATGTCTCTTTATCTACAAGAATAACATCTAATCCTTTTTTTGTTAAATAAAATGCTGCAGAAGATCCACCAGGACCTGCACCTACTACTACAACCTGTCTTTTCATTACTTGTCGCCTCCTTTTGCTACCATTGTGATCGCATCACCTTTTGGACAAAGCTTCTGACACATACCACATGCAATACATTTTTCAGAATCAACAACTTCATAACCACAGCTCATACAACTTAATGCTTCCTGATGTAACTGATCTTTTGTCAAAACACCTTCCACTTCTGTGAATCCTTCGATTCTGGACTCTGCTTTTCCCATTGGAAGTTCAGGACGGACTGTCTTTCTTCTGTTATATGGGAAAATCTTTTCCATGACAGGCGCTAATGTTAATGTATGTTTCTTCATATCGTTTTTAACCTGACGTCCGCGTAATCCGGCATCAATCTGAATAGCCATTTCACGACCGCTTGCCATAGCATCAACAACAGAACATTTATTACTTGCAATATCTCCTACAAAGAATACATCTTTTGCATCTGCATATTCACTCCAGAAATCATCCGCTTTCTGACCAATTGCTTCAACAACCCAATCTGCTTTGAGTTCAAGAATATCGTTTTCATCCGTTGTAAAACTGATCTTGCCATTTTCATCTTTTGAAAAATCATTAACTTTAGCAAATTTAACACCGGTAAGTGTAGGGAAAAGATTTGCTTGGAATTCGATAGGGCTATAACCTTCAACAAACTGTACGCCCTCTTCCATAGCCTCTGCTTTTTCCCATGGATGAGCAGGCACATCATCCCCGAATTCTAAGGATACAACTGTAACTTTAGATGCACCAACACGTACTGCTGTTCTTGCTACATCCATAGCTACACTGCCGCCACCGATAACAACAGCTTCACCGCCTTTAAAGTTAAACACCTGACCAAGATGTCTTTCAACTTCTAATCCATGATTGACCTGACGCATAAAGGACATTGCAGGAATTACACCAGCCAATTTATATCCAGGAATTGTCAACTCCTTGGAGTTTGGTGTACCAGTAGCCAC
>CAYYZV010000294.1:0-2644 GCA_964476275.1 uncultured Roseburia sp. | reverse complement strand
GTAGCAGTATCCGTTAGTGCAAACCGTCAATGCGCTGTATCTACAATTACTTGAAATGCAGAAGGCATTTATCTCAACCAGTACTACTCTTGATACGCTACCTGCTTCGGAAGGTATTACGGATTTACAGACCGAATACACCCATATGCTTACAACTATTATTGTTCTGCTGGATGGTGCATAATATCTGTGTGAGAGAGACCGCCATGAACAACAATCTTAATTTCCAATTCGGTATGTATGAACCTGCTACAGACTCCATTATCGTTAATACTGGAAAGAACTCCATTCTTGTTATCTGTTATAAGGAATGTAATTCCGCTTCCCCAATCTCCTTACAAACCAATACACGAAGGCAACAACTTTTTATTATTTATCGTATCTTTCATAATTAATGCGTACTATTACATTTTTACTCTTCTTCCTCTTCAATCCATTCCTTCAATTTCTGCTGGAGCAACTTCTTATCTGGCAAATATAATTTATACTCTGATGCATAAATATTAGCATCTTTGGGCAAAGTAATCTCAACTAAAGCATCATTCTTTTCTTTGCACAGAAGAATACCTATTGTGGGATTTTCATCTTCTAATTTTTCATACCTATCATAATAATTAACATACATCTGCATTTGGCCGATATCCTGATGTGTCAGTTTGTCCACTTTCAAGTCTATCAATACATAACAACGTAACAGACGATTATAGAATACTAAATCCACATAAAAATTATCTTCGTCATATGTAAACCGTTTTTGTCTTGCCTCGAAAAGATACCCCTTTCCTAATTCCAATAAAAATTTTTGTAATTTATTGATTAGGGCTGTCTCCAAATCTGTTTCAGAATACTTTGCTTTTTCTTCCATACCCAAAAATTCCAGAACCGTAGGTTGCTTTATAATATCCTCAGGTTTTGTAATAATATTCCCCTCTGTTGCAAGGCGCAAAACACCTTCTTTATCTCTACTCAACGCTAAACGTTCATATAAACTGGAATTATATTGCCTCTGCAGAGTACGAACTCCCCACCCAGTTTTTGCCGTTTCAATTTCATAAAAGCTACGTTCAGTTTCATTTTCTATGCGCATTAACTGCAAATAATGCGACCACGAAACGATAAAAGGTGGCTCTTTTTCAAAAAAGCTAAACACTGTTTCGCTTATTCGCTCTTTATAAGTCAAATAAAATTTTCTGGCATTCTTTAACGTATCTTCTGAAAATCCTTTACCAAATTCTTTCTGAAGCTTTGCTGATAGTGTTTTAATAACCTTACTTCCATACTTTGCTCGCTTTTCTCCCATTTGTTGCGTTTCCACAATCCATCTACCTAATGAATAGTAAGTCATTATCTGCACAATATTTACATGATTTACTACAATATTTCTTGCGTAATTTATTAATTCTACTGAATCAGTACATAATTTTTCAAGTTCAGTATCATTTTGCATAATATCTAAATTAAAATCATCACTCATGTTCAAAAATTCTCCTTTCTCACTTACAACCTATCCTATATACTTCTATTATCTTGCCACAGAACAAAATCTATTCTGTATTCATCGTCATCAATCCAATATGTTATTATCTGCAATAAAGTGTGAACTTTTTGCTTTTCAAAAACTACAGACAATAATTTTTCCAATGGAATCTGTTCTCCTTGTTCTGTAGCAGTAAAGACCATAGCATATTCCTTTTGCGAATTACGCAACGTACCTACTAATTCAAATCTTTTTCTTTTTGCTATTACAAGTGCTTTCTCAACTCTTTCAACAAAACACCTTATTTCATCCCTAAACAAATGCGCCAAAAATTTTACCACTTCATAACATCCATCAGGCTCCGATACCACTTCTATATGCTCATATAAAACGGATACATATTGTCTAAAAAGCTCATAATAAAAATTATCTTCCGCTAATACATCATCCCCATATTGTTCATATAAATATTGATGTACCAAAGTTTCTTGTTTCTGAGGCTTGCTTAGAAAGAACCCTTTCTTTGTTTCTGTAATCAATAAATTAATTGCACCGTTTTTTTCATAAAACACTTTTCTCCATTTTACATATTCTATTATTTCTATTGGAGACACTAATTCTTGACACATAAGCTGAAAGTCATCTATCGACATACAATTAACTGATAAACCATCAGTAGTATGACTACGAAGTAAATGTTCATATTCTGATATACTAACATTTTCAAAAACCACCAACGGAACAATTTCCGCATTAGGATTAATCTTTGTTTCTTTTCCTCTAGCATTTGCGAAAGAGACTTTTTCATTATTGATAAACAAAATTGTATCCTTTATCTGTTCCTTTGCTTTTTTACATTTCTTTTTCAGCCACTTTTCTTCTACATTTTTGTCCTGCGTGCTATCCTTTTCATTCCGTTCCTTTAATTGAATTGCCAGTATAACATCTTCAAGATTTATAATTAAATCAGCTAATTCTATCTCTGTCCCACCTTCTGGAACGAATTTCAAATCAGCATATACAAGCTCTTTATAAAAGAAATCTTCCGAAAAAGAACTTAATAGTTTTTCTGAGTTAGTCACTAAAACACCACCTATTTTCTTTACTGCTTATCCACTTCTGTAAAGAAGTATTCCAACGTCTCCACAAACATATTATGTTCAAACA
>CAYYZV010000293.1:0-2655 GCA_964476275.1 uncultured Roseburia sp. | reverse complement strand
CTTCTGTCAATCTCAAAATCATTCCCACCGTATAGTCTTCCGGCTTTTTCTTAAGTATATATCCACCCTGTGGACCACGTACACTTCTCACATAACCGGCTTTATTTAACACGGAAATAATCTGTTCCAGATATTTATCAGATATATTCTGTCTCTCTGCTACATCCTTAATACGAATCGGATTACCATTATCATTCGTGGCAAGATCTATCATTAACCTAAGTGCATATCTGCCTTTTGTCGATATCTTCATTTGCCGCCTCCCAAAATACTTCTATATTCCGTTTTCCATACTTCATCTCCCAGCAATATAGGTGAAATCAAGTCGTTCTGCCCTCTTTTCATTTAGAACTCCTCATTATCATAGGTATCTAAAAAATGATGTTTTACTCCATCTTTTTTATATGCAATGACTGTATTCACGTTGACATTTTCCACACTGCGGAAAATATTCATTTCAATATAAGGACTGCGTTTACGCAGCTCCCGTATTAATTCCTTTATTTCAGCTCGTTTTGATACTTGCCCTACATCATCATAAGAATCCCGTTTCTCTGTAAAACGACAGGCACAGCGGATAAATTCCAATTCATTTTCCTCACACCAGCGGATAATATCTTCCTCCCGAATCAAATACATCGGGCGAATCAGCTCCATTCCTTCAAAATTCATACTGTGAAGCTTTGGCATCATTGTCTGAATCTGAGCACCATACATCATTCCCATCACAATCGTTTCGATCACATCATCAAAATGATGTCCCAGTGCAATTTTATTACAGCCTAATTCCTGCGCTTTGCTATATAAATATCCCCGGCGCATTCTGGCACAAAGATAACACGGAGAATCATCTTCATCCGCCACTGCATCAAAAATTTCTGATTCAAATACCGTAATTGGAATCTCCAACAAGCTGGCATTGGCGATTATCCGGTCATAATTTACCTGATTATATCCCGGATTCATCACCAGATACTCTACTTCAAAATCTATCTTTCCATGCCGTTTTAATTCCTGAAAAAGCTTTGCCATCAGCATAGAATCTTTTCCTCCGGAAATACATACCGCAATCTTATCTCCATCTTGAATCAGCTCATACTCATTGATAGCTTTCGTAAACCTGCACCAGATATCTTTATGAAATTTTTTACGAAGACTTTTTTCTATTTCTTTATTTGTAAGCATAAATCTTTCACGACTTCTCCTGCAATAATCAGTCCGGCTACAGAGGGCACAAAAGCTACGGAGGCTGGTGTTTCTCTCCTGACTGCCGGTTCCTCTTTTGAATAAACCACCTTTAAACGCTTCACATCCCGTTTTTTTAACTCCCGGCGCATTACCCTTGCCAAAGGACAGACACTGGTCTTATAAATATCTGCAACTTCAAACGCAGTCGGGTCCAATTTATTGCCAGCCCCCATACTGCTGATAATCGGCACTCCCGCTTCTTCTGCCGCCATAACCAGCTCGATTTTAGCTGTCACCGTATCTACTGCATCCACAATATAGTCATATTGTGAAAAATCAAACAATTCTCTCGTTTCCGGCAGAAAGAAACATTTGTGAGCGTTGACAACTGCATTCGGATTAATATCTAATATCCGTTCCTTCATCACATCCACCTTATCTCTGCCGATGGTACTGTGAAGTGCAATAATCTGACGGTTTAAATTTGATTCACAGACAGTGTCTTTATCAATAATATCAATGGTTCCTACTCCGGTACGGGCCAATGCTTCTGCCGCAAAGCCTCCGACACCTCCCACACCAAACACTGCCACATGGCAATTGTGTAAATATGCTACCGCTTCCTCTCCAAGTAAACCTTTCGTTCTGGAAAACTGTTCTTCCATGTATTTCTCCTTATACCAGGTTTTTAATTCCTTCGCAAATGCGTCTTGCCACTACCGGATTATTCATAGTGTAAAGATGCAGCCCATCAACATCATTTGCCAGCAAATCAATAATCTGACTCAATGCATAAGCCATTCCGGCATCAAAAAGCGCCTGTTTATTATCCCCATAGCGGTTGATAATCTTCTCAAAACGCTCCGGCAGAGATGCTCCGCACAGTGTTACCATACGATGAATCTGGGCGCCATTGATTACCGGCATAATACCCGGGGTAATCGGCACATCAATTCCTGCAATGCGGCTGTCCTCGACAAAACGATAGAACATATTGTTATCAAAGAAAAGCTGGGATAACAATACCTCTGCTCCTGCCGCTACCTTTGTACGCATATGGCGCATTTCCTCTACTCTATTCGCAGAATCCGGATGACATTCCGGATAACATGCTCCTGCGATACAAAAATCATGATGCTCCTTTAAATACGTAATCAAATCAGATGCATGAGCAAAATCATGTTTTTCCGGCACATTTGGATTTTTATCTCCACGAAGCGCCAAAATATTTTCAATCCCCTCTGCTTTTAACACTTTGGAAAATTCATCAATTTCTTTTTTGTCATAACACAAACAGGTTAAATGTACCACCGGTTCGATATGATACATTTCCTTAATCTGCTTTGCAATGGCAATTGTCTTATTATTATTAGAACTTCCGCCAGCTCCAAATGTTACACTGATATAATCCGGATGCAAATCTGCCAGAATTTCCAATGTTGCATCAATACTTTTTAATTCTTCATC
>CAYYZV010000292.1:0-2663 GCA_964476275.1 uncultured Roseburia sp. | reverse complement strand
GAAGAACTGTTGTCTTCCTTTGATGAAATTAGTATACAAAACAAATATGTCCGAAGTGTGTCAATTTTCAAAAAGCTTTCTAAAAAAACGAATTTTTCTTTTTAGAATTCTTTAAGAATTAGCTATTATTTCTTCATAATTCAGCAAAACTTGGCAAAGTGCAAGCAGTCTCTCCTCGTTTGCACTATTCTCAAACACAACCTGCCCTTTTTCATCTGAAATCGTAAGCAGACCACGGCTTTCTAACTGACGTTTTGTTTCTCTCGCCGTTCCTGCACCTCCATCAAAAAGCAATGTCTCTTTTCCCAGTACTTTCTGTATCATTTTTTTCACAAAAGGATAGTGTGTACAGCCCAAAACAACCGCATCCACTTTTGTAAAAGGGGCAAATAATTCCCTCAGATAGTTTTCTAATGCTTCACTTTCCAGTTCTCCCCGTTCTACAAATTCCATTAAACCAGGACATGGAAGCGGAATAATTTCTGCTTCTGTTTCAAAGCGCAGCATCAAATCATGAAATTTTTTCTCCCGAACGGTCATTGGAGTTGCCATAACCAATACCACCGGATGTTCTTTGGATAGAACTGCCGGTTTTAATGCCGGCTCGATTCCAATTACCGGTATATCTTTATACTGCTCCCGCAAAACCCCAATCCCTGCACTGGTAGCCGTATTGCATGCCACCACCAATGCTTTCACGCCTTTTTGATACAAATATTCTGCATCATCACAAACCAGTTTTACAACCTGCTCTAACGCCTTTGTTCCATAAGGTGCATTTGCAGAATCACCAAAATAAATAAAATTTTCATTTGGCATAAGCGCCACTAATTCCCGTAATACGCTGATACCTCCTACACCGGAGTCAAATACTCCTATCGGACGCATTGCTTTTTTTACCTGTTTTCCCAACTCACTTTACTTCCTTTGTCTGAACGTGTTACCACAAACTTGTGTTAACTTTAGCATAAACTTCTGATTGCTCATCGTCAATAGTCGTTTGTTCGCTTCATGAATAATTTGTTTAACATACTGCCTCTTTATAATTTCTGCGTTTTTCCAATATGCAAATCGGATAATTAAAAAAATATCATAAACTCACTCTTTCCATTTTTCGACTTATATGTTACTATACTAATAATACTTATTTAGGAGGTGCCCCTTGCCAAAAAATTATTTATTCCAGGAAACCAAATATTGCCAAAGCTGCAACAAAACTTTACCTCCAAACCACACGGACTCGCTTTGTCCATCCTGTGCTGAAATCGCTCTTTTTCAAGTAGCGAAAGATTTCATTCGCAGTGGTGACTATAATGAATATGATGTATCTCAGTTTCTTAATATTCCTATACAGCAAATTCGCAGATGGATTCGGGAGGGACGCATTCAATATAAAGAAGATTCGCTCAACAATATTACTATGCACTGTCAAGTATGCGGTGCACAGATAACTTTCGGCACTATGTGCCCAAAATGTTTAAAGGCTCAGAATGTCTCAGGCAGTTCTTCTATTTATCCTGCCTTCGATTCTGGAAACATGCGTCATCTGAAGATTACAAATCTAAATGGAGCTGACCAAAAGAATCCTTCAAAAAATTAATCTTGTATTTTATAGAATAAAAGAGGCTGACGCATTGTGCGGTTCGCCTCTTTCTTTATCTTATAGTTTATACGATAAATGCACAGACCTGCTGAATCGTTCTCTCTTATAAATTAACTTACTACTGCATGCGGATATTTTACTCTGATCGCCTGCAGCATTTCTTCATCTGGTTCAAATTCATAACGGCAGATACCATTATCTGACTTATAAATCAATTCATATACCTTTGCCGACTTATCTCCAGAACTATAATCCTTATATTTTGCACTTTTATCGTTCTCATATTTATAAACACTTCTATCGCCCTTTGGTGCAATTGTAATTACTTCATCCATATTAAAATCTGCAAGATTTTTACGCTTTGCCTTATTTATAATTTTAGCAATATGCAAATCACCATCATAGTATGTATATTCATATTCAATATTGTAATAAAAATTTCTCCATGCCCAAAGAATGGTTACAATTACTGCCGGAAGACAAAAAGTTGATATTGAAATAAAGGTCGCTGCCACGATCAGCACACATGCTGCCGCAAATAATCCCATATTGAGCGCTTTTACTTCCCCTGTTACTTTTCTTGGCACAATTACTAACTTTTCACTCATCTTTTGATTCTCCTAATATCTCTTACATTTATTTCATTTTGTACATCATTCATGCGCACATTTTGGCAAGTGCGAAGCATCATTCTGCACAATTATGATTTTATCACGTAAACACCCACAGGAAAAGAGTTTTTCCTAATTATTTTTTCCACAAATCCCCTTGACAAATATTAATTTATTCTGTATAATGTACTTTGTTGTGAGTAACTGCCCAGTTAGCTCAGTTGGTAGAGCAAGGGACTGAAAATCCCTGTGTCTCTGGTTCGATTCCGGAACTGGGCATTCTATCGAATGTTGGAGATGCACACTTCGCGGTTCGGTAATATGCTGCTTCGCAGCACTGCTCAGGCGCATAAGAATTGTAAACGATTCTTATTTCTTTTTTATTTTAATATTTTTTTGCGGGTGTAGTTCAATGGTAGAACACCAGCCTTCCAAGCTGGATACGTGGG
>CAYYZV010000291.1:0-2665 GCA_964476275.1 uncultured Roseburia sp. | reverse complement strand
TTATTTAAAATGCCTTTAATAAACTGATATGCCGGCTGTACCGTTTCAAATCCCTTTAATGGAATCGCATTCTGTACACGTGGGTCATGAGCATCAAATGTGATGATGTTATCAACACCCATAGCAGTTAATTCCTGTAATGCAAGCGCACAGTCTAAAGATTCACGGGAGGTACGTTTGTGTTGGCGGCTTTCATATAAGAAAGGAATGATAGCAGTAATACGTTTTGCTTTTCCGCCTGCAGCAGCAATGATACGCTTTAAGTCAGAATAATGGTCATCTGGTGACATATGGTTTTCATGTCCGGATACATTATAAGTAATGCTGTAGTTTGTTACATCTACTAAAAGATATAAGTCATATCCACGAACAGATTCTTTAATCATCGCTTTTGCTTCACCAGTACCGAAACGTGGTGTAGAAGCAGCGATAATATAAGAGTCACGGCGATAGTCTTTAAAAGCAGCATCGTGCTGATGTTCGTGTTCTCTTTTTGCTCTCCATGTTACGAGATATTCGTCAACTTTGTCTCCAAGTTCTTTGCAGCTCTGTAAAGGAATCAAACCAAGGATTCCATCAGGTGTGGTTCCTAAAATTTTTTCGTCTTTTGGCATTAGGTGGTCCCTCCATGTGTTGTGTTAGTGTGTCTTTTGTATTTTAATGTATCCGTTTTTTGATACGGATATCATCACCAAACATTTTAATTATTTTATAATACTTTAAAATTCGTGAAAAAGTACGTTCAGAATAAATCTCTCCTAATTGTACCATATTTAAGTTCGTTGATATTATTGTTGACTTTTTGCGTAAGATTCTTTCATTCAGGCACAAAAATAATTGAGAACTTGTGAAGGCATTCGTAAGTTCAGTACCTAAATCATCGATAATCAGCAAATCACATTCAAAAATATTCTGATGCGCAGCCATTGCTTTATTATCTTTATCGAAAATCCCCCTACTTAATATATCAAATAATTGGAATGCCGTAAAGTAGATAACCGAATGTCCTTTATCTAGTACTTCTTTTGAGATGCAGTTGGAAAGAAATGTCTTTCCGATTCCGGTATCTCCATAGAAAAGGAGATTGGAGAAACTGCTGTCAAAGGTCTCCACAAATTTCTGGCATTCATAATAAGCATTTTTAGCGGCCTTTAAAGGGCTTAAGCCATTGGAATCCACTTCATTGTCTGAATAGTATTTTAAAGAAAAATTTGAAAAATTCTCATAAACTAAGATATCTTTTAAGTTTGACTGATCATAAATGATATCTATGATTTTCTGAGTAAAACAATGACAGTACTTTCCATTGATATAGCCGCTGTCTTTGCAGTCCGGACAGTTGTATATCGGTGATAAATAATCGGCGGGATAGCCTGCGTCTTTTAAGAGCTGTGCCTTGCGGATACGAAGTTCAGCCAGCTGCTGTTTTAAATTTTTGATTGCATCCGAATCACCACCAAAAAGCTTTCTGGCAGAAGCAACAGAATATTCTGCAATGGAATGCTCGATTTCTAACAGCTCTGGAATTTTTTTGTAAATCTCCCGTGTGCGGGATTCTAAGATTGTTTTGTTTTGCAGCTGCCGCTCGTCGTATTCACGGAGAATTTCGTCATACTGCATATTTGATAAAGCCATAGTTCTATTTCCTTTTATGATTGACTGGCAAATAACATTTTTTCAAGCTGCTCGTTGTCATAAACACGCTGGTCAAAGTTATTAAATGCATTATTGCCGGCTGCCTTTTTTACAGCGGCAGAAGCTTTTTTGCGGTTTTGCCGCATGCTGTCATATTTTGCAATGTCAGGCAGGTTTCTGATATTAGCAGCTTTCCAGTCTGTTAATATTTTATCCGTGTAAGCAAAATTTGGTCTGTTGACAGATGCAATTGTTTTATCGCAGGCTGCTAAAATCATTTCCATTGTAAAACCATAGTCATTTTTCCAGGTGTCTATGTATGCTGTTTCTGCCGGGACAAGATTGCGCTTGGTGATGCCCAAATGCTTCATCACAGCAGCATAGGAACGGTTAAACTGAACGTTGGAATATTTGGCATCCTCAACGGTTTTGATGTCATTTTTATGCCACTCGATAGCAATCTTGTTCATATAATGCATACTGGAGTGTTCGTTGGAAACACTATACTCAATCAGGTATTCAATTAATTCTGCAGATAACTTTAAATTATCGTGCCAGTAATAAATCGTGTTTAAATCGGTTACAGTTAAAGGTCTTCCAAGATACTGTTCGGTAATAAACAAAAGCTCCTGGACAGATTCTGTTTCTGTAAACTGTTTGATTTCATCCGCAGAATAGGATTTCTTTTCGGGAACGGATTTTGGAGCCGCGGAAACTGCAGCCGGTGCAGCTTTTGTATCTGCTGCATCAGTGCCTGTTTTGGAAGGTGCATCTAACAGCTGAATACCTATCAGATTGCTGCCGGAATCATAGTCTAAATGAAGCAGCTGCATGCGTTCCCAATAACAGAGTGCTCTTTTCACATCTTTTTCTGTATGCTCGAACTTGTCTGCAATTTCAGAAATAGAAAATTCTGCATCAGAAGAATTTAACTGACGTAATAAATACAAATATATTTTTACAAATTCGCCATTGGCCTCGGACATATATTCATCAATGAAGATGTTAGAGACGCTTGTGGCAGAGGTCT
>CAYYZV010000290.1:2387-2667 GCA_964476275.1 uncultured Roseburia sp. | reverse complement strand
ACATGCACTCCATCGGAAGTATCGAAGAATTAAAGGGACTTTCAAACAACTGTCCGGATGAAATCGAGCTTCACCGCCCATTTATTGATGCTGTAACCTTCCCATGTGAAAAATGTGGTAAGGAAATGCACCGTGTACCAGAAGTAATCGACTGCTGGTTTGACTCAGGAGCAATGCCATTTGCACAGCATCACTATCCATTTGAAAACAAAGATTTATTTGAACAGCAGTTCCCTGCTGACTTTATCTCGGAGGCGGTAGGCCAGACAAGGGGATGGTT
>CAYYZV010000290.1:0-2377 GCA_964476275.1 uncultured Roseburia sp. | reverse complement strand
ATGGTTCTACTCCTTATTAGCAGAATCCACACTGTTATTCAATAAGGCTCCATACAAGAACGTAATCGTATTAGGACACGTTCAGGATGAAAATGGTCAGAAGATGAGTAAATCCAAAGGAAATGCAGTTGACCCATTTGATGCATTAGAAGAATATGGTGCAGATGCAATCCGTTGGTATTTCTACATTAACTCTGCTCCATGGTTACCAAATCGTTTCCATGGTAAAGCTGTAGTAGAAGGACAGAGAAAATTCATGGGTACATTATGGAATACTTACGCATTCTTCGTACTTTATGCAAATATTGATCATTTTGATGCAACTAAATATGCATTGGAATATGATAAATTAACGGTTATGGATAAATGGTTATTATCCAAGCTGAATACTTTGATTACAACCGTGGATACTCATTTAGACAATTACAGAATCCCGGAAGCTGCAAGAGCACTACAGGAATTTGTAGATGACTGCAGTAACTGGTACGTAAGACGAGGAAGAGAACGTTTCTGGGCAAAAGGAATGGAACAGGATAAGATCAATGCTTATATGACATTGTACACAGCATTGGTAACAGTTGCAAAAGTAGCAGCACCTATGATTCCTTTTATGACAGAAGAAATCTACCAGAACCTGGTAAGAAGCATTGATAAAGATGCTCCTGAAAGTATCCACCTGTGTGATTTCCCTGTTGCTAACGAAGCTTTCGTAGATAAGCAGTTAGAAAAAGATATGAAAGACCTGTTAGAAGTAGTAGTCATGGGGCGTGCATGTAGAAATACAGCAAACATTAAAAACCGTCAGCCAATCGGTAATATGTTTATCAAAGCAGAATTTACCTTAGGCGATTTCTATAAAGAAATTATTGCAGATGAATTAAATGTGAAAAATGTTATCTTTACAGATGACGTAAGAGAATTTACCTCTTATACATTTAAACCACAGCTGAAAACTGTTGGACCAAAATACGGCAAACAGTTAGGCGGCATCCAGAAAATGCTTGCTTCCTTAGACGGAAATGCTGCGATGGATGATTTAAATGCAAACGGTGCTTTAGTATTCATGGTTGGTGAGGTAGAAGTCAGATTAGCAAAAGAAGACTTGCTGATTTCCATGAGCCAGAAGCCGGGATACGTATCAGAGGCTGATAACAGGATTACGGTAGTATTAGATACGAACTTAAGCGAAGAGCTTCGCGAAGAAGGTTTTGTATACGAAGTGATCAGTAAGATTCAGACAATGAGAAAAGACTCCGATTTTGAAGTAATGGATCATATTAAAGTTGCAGTCAGCGGAAATGAAAAAATTGCTGAAGTTGTAAGAAAAAATGAATCCGTGATCGGGGAAAAGGTTTTAGCCGATGAATTTATTTTTGAGGATGTATTGGCAAACAAAAAACAATGGAATGTAAACTCTGAAAATGTAACTATTGGTGTAGAACGCATAATTCTATAGGAGTTATGAGATGGATGCACACATGCAGTAAATCGCATGGTGCATGTATGAACCATTCCGTAAATGAAGGTTTGGAATGTTAATAGTGAATGTATTTATGAAAGGAGCTAAAAATGGCAAAACAGGTTTCACTAATGAGTAAATTTGACAAAGAATTATTCAAAAAGAATGTTATTGACAATGTAAAAACTTTATATCGTAAAACTTTGGATGAAGCAAATCCACAGCAGATTTTCCAGGCAGTATCTTACGCAATCAAAGACTTAATCGTAGATCACTGGATGGAAAGTCAGAAAGAATACGACAAACAGGATCCTAAGATGGTATATTACATGTCCATGGAATTCTTGATGGGTCGTGCTTTAGGTAATAACATGATCAACTTACAGGCTTACAAACCGGTAGAAGAGGCTTTGGAAGAATTAGGTCTTGATATCAACTTGGTAGAAGATCAGGAACCGGACGCAGCTTTAGGAAACGGTGGTTTAGGAAGACTTGCAGCATGTTTCCTGGATTCTTTAGCAACCTTAGGATATGCGGCTTACGGTTGCGGTATCCGTTACCGTTACGGTATGTTCAAACAGGAAATCCGTGATGGTTTCCAGATCGAAGTACCGGACAACTGGTTAGTAGATGGTAATCCATTCGAACTTAGAAGACCGGAATATACAAAAGAAGTTAAATTCGGCGGATATGTATCTGTATACGTAGATGAAAACGGAAGAAACATGTTCAAGCAGGAAGGATACCAGTCTGTAAAAGCGATTCCTTATGATCTTCCGATCGTAGGATATGGCAATGGTATTGTAAATACATTAAGAATCTGGGATGCAGAAGCTGTTAACTGCTTCCAGTTAGACTCTTTCGATAAAGGTGATTATCAGAAAGCGGTTGAACAGGAAAACCTTGCTCGTAACATCG
>CAYYZV010000289.1:0-2670 GCA_964476275.1 uncultured Roseburia sp. | reverse complement strand
TAAATGGCGAAGCAATCGAAAACTATTACTGGGTTGACTATGTAATGATTAAATAAGTTTAGTCAAGCAATATTGGTGGACCGCTATCGCGGTCCACTTTTTAAAGTCTAAGGATTTTAAAAATAAAAAGGAGGAGGTCCACAGATATGTCTGAATACCGCTTGGAGATGAAAGGGGTTTGTAAAACTTTCCCAGGTGTTAAGGCGTTGGATCATGCACAGCTTCGTCTCCGTCCGGGTACCGTACATGCTCTTATGGGTGAAAATGGTGCCGGTAAATCTACTCTTATGAAATGTATGTTTGGTATTTATAAGATGGACGAAGGAGAAATCTTTTTCGAAGGACAGAAAGTAAACATTGGCGATCCGATGGAGGCTTTGAAAATGGGTATCGCTATGGTACATCAGGAGCTTCAGCCGATTCCAGCCCGTACGATAGGGGAAAATATCTTCTTGGGACGTTATCCAATGAAGAAGGCACTCGGTTTTATTCCAATTGTCGATCATAAAAAAATGTATGAAGATACAGCTGCATTGCTAAAAAAGGTTCGTATGGATTTTGATCCAAAACAGCTGTTAGGTGAATTAAGTGTTTCACAAATGCAGTCAGTAGAGATTGCAAAGGCAGTTTCTGCAAACTGCAAGGTTCTTATTTTAGATGAACCGACATCATCCTTAACTCAAAATGAAGTTGAGGCTTTGTTCCGCATCGTGGAGGATTTGAAGGCGGAAGGTGTTTCAATCGTTTATATATCTCATAAGATGGATGAAATTTTAAGAATTACAGATGAAGTAACAATTATGCGTGATGGCCAGTATGTAGGTACATGGGCAGCAAAAGATTTGACAACAGATTCTATCATTACAAAGATGGTAGGACGCGAATTAACCAATCTTTATCCGGTGCGTGAAAATGTTCCGGGAGAGGTTGTATTTGAAGTAGAAAATTTCACGTCCATTAATCCAAAGAGCTTCCGTAATGCAAGCTTTACGCTTCGGAAAGGGGAAATTCTTGGTGTAGGTGGTCTGGTAGGTGCACAGCGTACAGAGCTTATGGAAGGTTTGTTCGGTATCCGCTCCCATACCACAGGAACGATTAAATATAATGGGAAAGAATTAAAAATCAATCGTCCGAAGGATGCAATTGATCAGGGTATCGCAATGCTGACAGAAGATCGGCGTGCTACAGGTATCTTGGGTGTGCTTTCCATTGCTGATAATATTTCGATTGCTTCATTAAACCAGTATCTTGATTTTGGTATTTGTATTAATAGTAAAAAGGTAGAAGCTTTGGTACAGGAAAATGTTGCAAAAATGAATATCAAAACTCCTTCCAGCAAGACACAGATTCAGAGTCTTTCTGGTGGTAACCAGCAGAAGGTGCTTATTGGCCGCTGGCTGGCAAATAATCCGGATGTGCTTATCTTAGATGAGCCTACCCGAGGTATCGACGTTGGTGCAAAGTATGAAATTTACTGTATCATCGCTGATTTGGCAAAACAGGGCAAAAGTATTATCATGATTTCCAGTGAAATGTCTGAGCTTATTGGTATGTCTGACCGTGTCATGGTTATGTGTGATGGCAGAATTACAGGTTTTATCGATGGCAAAGATGCAACACAGGAAAATATCATGGAACTGGCTACTCAGTTTGAATAAGGAGGAAAAAGAATATGAATAACAAAAAATCTATTCCTCAGAGAATATTGGCGTATATCAAAGGCAATCCAATTGTTGTAATTTTAACAGTTGTTTGTATCATTGTAGGCTTTAATGTTGAGAACTTCTTCTCATGGGGAAACTTTAATAACTTGGCTAGTAATACAGCAGTACGTTTCTTAATTGCACTTGGTGTTTCCGGCTGTCTTATTACAAAAGGTACAGACCTTTCAGCAGGACGTCAGGTGGGGCTTGCGGCATGTATCGCAGGTGTATTATTACAGCGTGGAGATTATTCCGGCCGTATGTTTCCAAATATGCCGGAAATGAATATGGTCGTTGTTTTGCTTATTGTTGTGGCAATGGGTGCAGTCATTGGTACGATTAATGGTTTGATTATTTCAAGATTGAATGTACCGCCATTTATTGCGACACTTGGTACACAGACGATTGTCTATGGTACAGCACTGGTATTTACAAATGCCCAGCCAATTGGTGGCTTCCAGAAAGTTTATACACAATTTGTAAATGGTAAGATTTTTGCGGCTGGCGAATTCCCAGGTATTCCATATCTGTTAATCATTGCCGTTATAGCAGGTATTTTCTTCTGGTTTTTGTACAACAAGATGACACATGGTAAATATATGTACGCAATTGGCGGTAATGAAAGTGCTGCAGAAGTTTCCGGTGTTAATACAAAGAGAAGTATTACTCTTATTTATATGACAGCTGGCATCATGTATGCATTAGCAGGATATCTTCTTGCCGGTAAGGCAGGTGGTGCAACATCTGCACTTGGAACAGGCTATGAGTTGGAAGCGATTGCCGGATGTACAATTGGTGGTGTTTCTACAACAGGTGGTATCGGTAGAGTTGGTGGTATTCTCGTAGGTGTACTTGTATTCGAACTTTTAAAGATTGTTTTACAGTTCTTAGGTGTAAATCCATACTACAACTATATTGTACAGGGTCTTGTAATCGTAACAGCTGTTGCATTAGATATTCGTAAGTA
>CAYYZV010000288.1:0-2689 GCA_964476275.1 uncultured Roseburia sp. | reverse complement strand
TTATCATCGGTTCAAATCCGATTGTCGCCTCTAAGCCCTCAGAGCAGATTGCTTTGAGGGTTTTTGATTTGCAATCTTAGAATTAAGAGAAAAGGAGAATATATGGATTTTATTGAAATTTTAAAGGCAATTTTGTTTGGTATCGTAGAAGGTATTACGGAATGGCTTCCAATCAGCAGTACTGGTCATATGATTCTATTGGATGAATTTATTCATTTACAGGTTTCAGAAGAGTTTATGAGCATGTTTGAGGTAGTGATCCAGTTGGGGGCAATCATGGCAGTTGTGATTTTATTTTGGAATCAGATATGGCCATTTGGTAAGAAAAATAATAAAGAGCCTTTGACAGCTAATGGGTTGGGTTCTTATGTGAAATGGGATATTTTTAAATTGTGGTTTCATATTTTAGTATCCTGCGTTCCGGCGGCAATCGTTGGAATTTTGTTTGATGATATTTTAGAAGCATGGTTTTATAATTATCAGACAGTTGCCATCATGTTAATTATTTTTGGTATTGCATTTATTGTAATTGAAAATAAACATCATGGAAAAAAAGCAAAGGTTAGAACATTAGAAGGCATTGATTATAAATTAGCATTTTGGATTGGTATGTTCCAATTAATTGCAGCAATTTTCCCGGGAACCTCACGTTCAGGAGCTACAATTGTAGGTGCATTGCTTCTCGGTGTATCTAGAACTGTTGCGGCAGAATATACATTTTTCCTGGCAATTCCGGTTATGTTTGGTGCCAGCTTATTAAAAGGTGCAAAATTCCTTATGGAATCGTCTTTGGCACAGGGCGAGGGAATGATTCTTCTTGTAGGAATGGTGGTAGCATTTGCGGTATCACTTTTTGTAATTAAGTTTTTGATGGGATACATAAAGAAGCATGACTTTAAAGTATTTGGCTGGTATCGAATTGTATTAGGTATCATTGTATTATTATGTGGTCTTGTAGGAGTTATTTAATTGAAAAATACACAAGAAAAAAATAAAAAAATTTCTACATCAGCAATGGCGGTAGTTGCACTGATGACGGCAGTCTTATGTGTACTGGCGCCATTTTCTATACCTGTAGGACCAATTCCAATATCATTAGCGACGTTTGGATTATATTTATCAGTTATTATATTGGGAAGAAAAAAGGCAGTCTCTGTCTGTCTGATGTATTTATTGATAGGGTTTATTGGACTACCGGTTTATTCCGGTTTTTCAGGTGGTCCGGCTAGGCTATTAGGACCTACAGGAGGATATTTGTTAGGTTATATATTGTTAACAATTGTTGCCGGAATGATTGTGGATAAGTTTCCAAAAAATCGATGGTTATGTTTATTAGGTCTCGTGATCGGAACTATGGTATGTTATATGTTAGGAACAGCCTGGCTGGCTTATCAAATGGGAATAAGTTTTAAAGAGGCGCTTGTGATAGGTGTATTTCCGTTTTTGATTGGTGATATAATAAAAATGGCAGCAGCGGTGTGGATAGGACCGGTTATAAAAATACAAGTAAGGAAATTTGTATAATGACAAGCCAGCAGAACTTTTTGCTGGCTTGTGAGAAAATATTATCTTTTGAAAAAATCGATAATATGATCGCCAAAATGGATAGTACCACAAAAAAGGGCAATGCTGGCGAAAAAGAAAAATAAGTTTAGAAGAAAAAGATCAATGATAGTCATTTTTGTTACCTCCTTTGTGTGTTAATATATGCAAAAAGGGAAAAAGTGATATAAAAGGAAAGAAAAAATCATGATACAGCATCCAATTAAACCAGTGTTTGATCAAAATTCAAAAATTTTAATATTGGGAAGTTTTCCATCTGTAAAGTCAAGAGAGGCGAATTTTTTTTATGGACATCCGCAGAATCGTTTTTGGAGGGTATTAGCGGCGGTATTTGAAGCGGAAGTGCCAAATACGGTGGACGAGAAGAAAGCCTTTTTGCTGGCGCATCATGTGGCAGTATGGGATGTGATTCGGTCTTGTGATATTGTAGGTTCCTCTGACAGCAGTATAAAAAATGTAACCGCAAATGATTTGAGTGAGATTTTAAATCAGGCAGACATTAAGCAGATTTTTGTAAATGGAAAAAAAGCAGAGCAATATTATAAAAAGTATATTGAAAAGGTAATCAACCGCAAGGCTGTTTGTCTGCCGTCTACGAGTCCTGCAAATGCAGCGTGGGGATTGGAAAATCTGGTGGAGGAATGGAAGAAGATAAATAAAGAAACCGTTGACAGTTTTTGATAACTGCCAGCGGTTTCTTTATAGTTATTTCATAATTACTTTAACAAATTTCTTTTTACCACGTTTTACAACAACTCCATCACCTTTGAAGAAGTCCGCGCTGTATGTTGTTTTTACGTCTGTAACTTTTTCATCAGCTACGGTTACACCGCCCTGTTCTACGGCACGGCGTGCATCGGAACGGCTCTTATCAAGACCTGATCGAACGAGAACTGCTAAGATGTCCATATCGCGTTCTGCGAAATCTTCTGCTGTTAATTCAACAGTTGGCATGTTTGCGAGGTCTCCGCCGCCTGCGAAAAGTGCGTGAGAAGCTTCTTTTGCTTTTTCAGCTTCTTCTTCACCATGAACAAGCTTTGTAAGCTCGTAAGCTAAGATTTCTTTTGCCTGATTAAGCTGTGCACCTTCCCAGCTGTCCATTGCTTCGATTTCTTCCATTGGGAGG
>CAYYZV010000287.1:0-2692 GCA_964476275.1 uncultured Roseburia sp. | reverse complement strand
GATTAGAAATTTCACCGAATATATAGCCCTCCGGGGGATGCACACACGCGCGAATAAGGAATGTGTCACTTCGTGACCGCGCGTGGCGCAGGCGGCAATTTTCAATCACCGCTTATATATATAAATAAAAACCCGCAGATACTGTATATTCATTTTCTTAAAGTTCTCCTTATCAAATGCCAAATTCCACGTATTATCGCAAATATCACAAACATGCAGATAAATCCTACCACGCCAAATGCAATATCTGCAAAATCCATGGTTCCCGTACCGCTGACCTTCTGACCTATCTCAATTGCAAATGTAATTACAATAATGAGCGTGAATACATAAATCCATGCGATTGTCATGATATGATTATGCTTCGCCAGCCATTTAAACAGCGGATAAACCACAAAAATACATCCCATTCCCAAGAAACCGATAATCAGAAAATGCAGTTCCTTATCTGAAAATTGATTTTCAAATTTATCATTTAATCTTAAGAAAAGAGAATGAAATTTTGAAATCCACTCAATTATTTTATACAAAAAAATTTTCATAAACATTACCCTATCAATACTTTCTTTCCTTCAAATGCAAATCCATACTTTCGAATCCGTTCTGCCGGTATCCCTTTTTCTATCAATGCCGCTTCATACTGCCTTTCTTCTATCTGCGCTAAGGCTGCCTCTACGGTATCTTTTAAGGTCTTCTCATCCTCCGGATCATGAACCTTAAATTCCAAAAGAATAGCATCCTTTCCTATCTCTTTCGGTTCTATCATAATGTCATATCTTCCAAAACCACTTTCTCTGTTTGATGTGACTGTATACCTCCCATACAACTGTGCTATCAAACCCAGCACAAATCCATGATAAAACCGCTCCGGCTCTGCTTCGGACGGACGCTTTCCGGTATCAAAATAACTGAATACATCCCTTGTGACCCTGTTCATATATCCATTCATTGCCTTCTTATCTCCCATAAGCAACGCTTTCACAAAATCATTATAATCACTCGAAACCCCTTTAAACCAGCCTCTTACCATCCCATAAAACATGCGCTGTACTTCATGATTCGTAAGCGTCAGCTCATACATCGCTTCTTCTCCGCCTTCAATCAAATTTAGCTCATCATAGCTTAATACCTTTAAATACCCGCTTGCCAGTAAAAGACTCCAAATCGCTTCTTCGTTATCATCCAACTGATTGTACACAATCTGCTCATCAATTGGACAACGAATAACTTTTCCCTCCAACAAACCTTCAAATGTCGTTTTAATATTTTTATTTCCTTCCCGTATCAGCTTCCCTACAAGGCTGTTGCTGCTCGTATTTGCCCAGTACGCTCCATATTTCCCTTTATCAAGAAAATTTAAAACTGACCATGGGTTATAAATATCCGTATATTTTCCAAATGTAAATCCATCATACCAGTATTTTACACCCTCTTTTTCCTGCTCTAAGCCACACTCTTCTAATGCTGCAAAAACCTCTTCTTCCGTAAATCCAAATGCTGTTTCATATTTATCTGAAGTAATTGTCACGACCTCTAAATTATTCAAATCCGAAAAAACAGACTCTTTACTAACCCTCGTAATTCCTGTCATAACCGCCTTTTCCAAATACGGATTCGTCTTAAATGCAGAATTAAACATACTTCTTGTAAAAGCTACCAACTCATTCCAAAATCCATTTACATAAGCTTCCTGCATCGGGGTATCGTATTCATCCAAAAGAATCACTACTTTTTTCCCATAATAGCGATATAGATAATTAGACAATTGATATAATGCAGACGTTGCATCACTGTCTCGCATATCTTTTGAAATACTGTCAAAATAAAGTTTATCTTTTTCTGTTAATACATCACTGTCTCGTAAAAAAGAATACTCTATATATAAATTTGTTAATATCTCACAAATATTTTCTCTGGCAGTTGCATAATTATTTGCCTTTACCCTTGCAAATGACAGACTAATCACCGGATAAGTTCCCTGTATCTGTCTGTATTTTTCTTCTTCCCAAATAGACAACCCTTCAAACAACTCCCCCCGTCCGGCATATCGATTTGAAAAAAAACATTCCAGCATATTTAAATTGAGCGTCTTGCCGAAACGTCTTGGGCGGGCAATCAAAGTTACGGAATCCTCACTTTCCCACCATTCCTTAATAAAATGTGTTTTATCTACATAAAAAACATTCTTTGTAATCACATCTTCAAAACTTTGTATTCCAATTCCAACTGTTCTCGCCATATATCTCTCCCTAAAAATAAAGCAGACACAACAACTTGTCGTATCTACTTTATTTTATCATAATGCTGGTATTCTGTCCTTTTAATTTCATTAAATAATGTTAACAAACTTCTCACAGACACATTCTCCTGCCAGCACATCACTTTCGTTCCGCTTCTTTTGTATCGGAATATGAGAAAACCAAATCTCTGTTCCAAAATTCAAACCAACTTTTCCACCATTCCCGTAAACAGATTCATTGCTGCAACTATTTCATTATCCACATTTTGTAAGCTTATCTGTCTTTTTGAATCCTGACAAAAATTCGCCACTGTCCATTTCATCGTTATTATTCCGGTGTCGTTTTGATGCCTCTTTCACCTGTGAACCATAATTTAACGCATCATAAATCAGTGTTTTTACCGGCATGGCATAATGGATTTCTGACTGATTTTCAATTCCAATCAACACAAC
>CAYYZV010000286.1:0-2701 GCA_964476275.1 uncultured Roseburia sp. | reverse complement strand
GCGGAGCGGCAGGCTTTTGG
The DNA here is from genome assembly GCA_964476275.1 of uncultured Roseburia sp. GTDB lineage: Bacteria > Bacillota > Clostridia > Lachnospirales > Lachnospiraceae > Roseburia. The sequence continues at coordinate 2,681 of CAYYZV010000286.1, read as the reverse complement.
GTATTTAAAGCAGCCAATTATGTCCGGCTGCGGTACGAACAATAATGAGGTGACATGTAATGGCAGTAGGACGCAGAAGAAAAGGACGGTATGGAAACTATAAATTTACCGAGAAAACCCAGTCGAAGCGTGGAATTGCAGGATTTTTGATTGCTGCAGTTTCCATTGGAATTTTTAGCTATGTGGTATGGAATTCTTATTCGCATAGAGGAGATGGAAGCATGTACTTAGGAAGTGCCGGAGTGGCATCTATGCTTTTATCTATCGTGGCATTTGTGATTTCAGTAATGAGTCTAAAGGAAGAGGATTCTTTTAAGCTTTTTCCATATCTTGCGATCATAAGCTCGAGTTTAGCCTTAGGAACTTGGGTAATATTATATATAATGGGAATGTTTTTTATACCATAGGAAAGAGGTTCCTAAAAAGTAGAAAAAGAAAACGGAAAGGCAGATTTTTTATTCATGTACTATGAAGAATTATATAAAGAATCAAACGAACTGGCGGCAGAACGATTTGAGCTTGTAATGGAGCGTATCGCAGAAATTGCAAAAGAAACAGATGTGCCGGAAGTATATGATTCTTATTTTAAGAAAACAGCAGAATTTTTACTTGCTGTGGCAGATATTCTTAAGAGAAAAGAGGACGGAAGTCTTGCAAATAGAAGTTTAGAAGAATGTAAACGTGACAACGCTGCCATGTATCAGGATGTACTGGCAGAAAATTATGAGAAAAGTTTTGCAAATCCTGCATATGCGCTGGCTTCGCTGGGGGAAGAATACGGACAGCTTCTTTCCGCATTATTGGTTATGCTTAGACAGTCCATAAGCGATGCGTTTGCAGGGAAGAAATTAAATGTAACGATTCGTGCAGAACTGTTTGTTGAGATTTATAATCATTTTGAGTCAGAGGAAGGAATCAATAAAGCATCTGTAGAACAGAGTATTTACTGGTTCCAACATGATTACAGTGAAATTTTCACAGGTGAAATGATTCGTCAGATGGTGTCTGAAAAAGAAGACTTTTTAAAAGACATCGTAATGAAGAGTGATTTAAATGATTTAACCTATCTTTATTTAAGCGGTGATTATGTAGGTGAAAATGAATTAGGTGTAGCGGCATTTATGAATACGCTATCTGAGGAAGAAGTGCAGGCAATGGCAGATACTTATACCGAAGGATACCGTATCGGCTTTGTATATATGGGTGTTGATTTGGGTAAAAAACGTACTGCGCAGATCATTTATCCATTGGGATTTGAGCGGATGGTCCGTGCAGCAATTGGCAATTTCAAAAAAATGGGGCTGGATGTGACAATGCGTGTCACAGGCACACCTGCGAATAAGCAGTACAGCTATGATCATAAGGATGACAAGGCACTATACTTTGATAAGGCATATGTGGAGCGCCGTCTAGAGGTAATGAAAACAACCTTCGAGGATTTGAAGAAAGAAGCAAACGGACATGCAGGACCTGCTGTGATAGAGACTTTTGGTGATGTGCCGTTTTCACCGGAGACAAAAGAAGAAGTTTTAAAATTAAATGAAAAACAGCAGCAGTTAAGTCTTTATGAAATGAGCATGAGCGGTCAGCTTCGTAACCAGTATATTATTGGTGAGGAACGCAGCTTTACGATTATTGCTTATCCGATACCGGCAATCGGCGATAAATTCAAAGAGATTTTTGCAGAAACAGTAAAAATTAATACATTGGATTATAAATTGTATCAGACGATTCAGCAGAAAATGATTGATGTATTAGATACCGCAGAAAAGGTACACATTACAGGCAAGGGCGCAAATAAAACAGACCTCTATGTGTCTGTATATCCATTAGAAGACCTTGCGAAAGAAACAGCTTTTGAAAATTGTGTGGCAGATGTGAATATTCCGGTAGGGGAAGTTTTCACTTCCCCGGTTTTAAAAGGCACTACTGGTAAGCTTTTTGTAAGTCAGGTATTTTTGCATGAATTGAAATATCTGAATCTTGAAATTGATTTTGAAGATGGTGTGATTACAAATTATACCTGTACCAATTTTGAGGATGAGGCAGAATGCAAAAAGTATATTAAGGAGAATGTATTAAAAAATCATGATACCCTTCCAATGGGTGAATTTGCGATTGGTACAAATACTACGGCATACCGTATGGCAAGAGATTATGACATTGCAGAGAAGCTTCCGATTTTGATTGCAGAAAAGACCGGGCCGCACTTTGCAGTAGGTGATACCTGTTTCAGCCATCAGGAAGAAATGGTTACACATAATCCGGATGGTAAAATTATGCGGGCAAAAGAAAATGATTTTTCATTGCTTCGTAAGGAAGATATGTCGAAAGCATATTTTAACTGCCATACCGATATTACGATTCCTTATGATGAATTGGATAAAATTACAGCTATTCGCAAAGATGGCACAGAAATTGATATTATTGCAGACGGAAGATTTGTGCTTCCGGGAACAGAAGAATTAAATAAACCGCTTGACGCATAAGCAAGGCGGATTTGCAAAAGCGAATAAAAGTACAAAATGCCAATACAACGGCAGAAAAGGAGAAATTATGGCAAAAGTAGGTATTGTAATGGGCAGCGATTCAGATATGCCGGTTATGGCAAAGGCTGCTGATATTTTAGAACAGTTAGGAATTGATTATGAAATGACAATCATTTCTGCACATCGTGAACC
>CAYYZV010000285.1:0-2714 GCA_964476275.1 uncultured Roseburia sp. | reverse complement strand
GTTACTGTACAGAGGTTAGTTTAAAATGAAAAAACCGATGGTGTAGACTCAAGTTTGTCTAAACCATCGGGGTTTTTATCCAAATATTTGAGATACTTTGTCAAATATCGGTTCTCCGCTTTTTTGCATCATAACAAGCACGCTCATACACTTACAGAGATTTTCGATATGCTCAAAACTCCGAAAGGATATGGCCTGCTTCTGTTTTCTCTTATACTTTCGCAAAAGTCTCTCCGACTCATTATTCGTTGCCGGTACGCGTATATCATGCAGAAATAGAAGATGATTGTTTTTGTATTTTTCCATTCTCATATACAGATTATATCCATCTTTATAATACTTGCTTGCAGGAATATATTCGTATTCTTCTTTTGCTTTTTTTAGGATTTCCGTATAGCGTCTTTCATAGCACGATACCATCGAATCTTCCGGTTCTTCTCCTTCCCTTAGACTATTTCGATAATGAATCATCTCTTGCAAGAGTACTCGCATTTCCTTGTTCCAGGTTCGTTCCGGCTCATTTTCTATGCTGTCCAAAAGATAACGCAATATATGGGCAAGACATTCTTGATGCTTACTTCCATAATGATAGAATGTTTTATCGTGGTCATGTACGAGCGTTCCGTAATAATCCTCTACCGCTGTTCCCTTGATTCCTTCATGCCCTTTCTTTTCTTTTGCATAATACAACACTTCTCCTGCTGGTGTTGCACAGACCAATACTTGGGCATTTTCCCCATTTTCTCGCGCATTCGTAAAATCCGTATGCATCACCGGTGACAAGAGCATTCTTTGCAACGTTTCTTTCCGCAGGACTTCCGTTTTTTCTGAAAATTCTTTGCTTAGCTTATTTATCATACCTCTTGATATATGCAGTTTCCCCTGGGTTAATTCGGCTAAAAATGTTCTGCTCTTGTCTATGGATACACAACAATCATTATTCAATAAAAATAGAAATGCCTTTATGCTTCCATCATAATTCACATCATCTTTTACGCCTTCCGGAAATGCCCCATGACGTCTTTCTCCCGTTTTCGAATTATAGTATACATCTGCATGATATTCCATAACATCCAATATGACACGGATTCCAATATTCTGTTTGATAATTGTTTTTCCCGTTTTCTTAAAATCCGGGTCATTTAACACCTCTTGTGGTGGCGGCAGAAGAATTGGGGCTTGGGTTGGTATCTGTTTTTGGCGTCCATGCCCTTTATGTCCTTTTTGTGCTCCTTGTTTTTTGCCTGTTTTTTCTCTATTGTTTGTAATTTTTTTCCGATTTACGGACAGGGAAGATGGTATGGAAGAATTCTCATAGCTATGATGTAGTTGCGCTGTTAATTTTTTATTTTTTCCTTTTTCTTTTTCCAATTCCGTTTCAATTTTATAAATCGTATGACGTTGCTTGGTTACTTTTTCGAGTGCCTCATCTCGTTCTTTTTCTGCTTTCCATGCTCGCTGTTCCAGTTCTTTGACTTTCTTTTCGTATGCTTTTCGTTCTTTCTCTCTTTCTTTTTCTACTTCTTCAAAAATATCAAACCATTGGTTTCGAACTGTCACGATGGTAGCATTCGCTTTTGCCACTTCCTGTTTTAAGGTTTTTACCATATTTTCCAGATAGTTCAACTGTTTGCGATGCGTTTCTTCCATTTCTATATATTTTTCTCCAGACTGAAATGCCAATAGTTCACGATTGGCTGCTTGTAAACGATATTGAAGTGATGTGATATAGGTAAAGGAAGCGTTCATGGAAATCCCCTCTTTATTTCAGTTTTAGAAATTCTTCTATATGCTCTCGTAAGGAAGCATTTTCTTTTTCGAGTAGTTCTATCATATGTTGCTGTTCTTCAATCAGACAGCTTTGCAGTTTATTTTCTCTTTCCAGTCCTGCTATATATTGTATGGTCAAAGAATCGAATGTTTGTTTTTTCATTCCCTTTCAGAACCTCTCTTTTTATAAAAGTATAACAGTATGTTCCGTAAAAAACTACTGAAAATAAAAAATAATTCGGTATTTCTTTTTTTAGTATATACATTTTTTTTAGAAGTGTCAAACTAACCTCTGTACAGTAACTAACCAACATTTCTGTGGCATAATCGCTTCTCAAAAGTTTCATAACCTTTCAGCCAAGGTGCATCTGGAACATCAGCACCAATATGCCACCCACCTCTCGCAGCAAATCCTTTTGTTGGTATGTATTCTGCCACTATCCATTCTCCCATAGGAACTTCTCTATTCTTTCCGATAAATAATGGGAATAATGTTCCATCTTTGTTCATTTCGAATAATTTATATCCAATCTTTGTCTCCATAATTATACCACTCCTATTAAAATAATGCAAATACTTTCTAAAATATCTAGTTTAATGTTTATGAAAATAAACTGCTTCTCCATATTTTAATTGCCAACAATGTTCTGATGTATTAATACATTCATAACACTTTCCATGACATTTCGTAGCATTTTCTGGTATCAATTTATCACTTTCTGTTCCGAATTCTACCCAAGCAGTAGGAAGATTATATGGATTCTTGCATATCCATTCTCCCCAATTACTAAATACAAGAATTAAATTCTTTGGTTTCTTATGATTGCTTAAATATTTATTAACTAACTCATACTTCTTTGTAAAACACAAAAATTGAGTTCCTTTATGTTTTCTTGCAAGCCAAAACATTCCCTCTAAAAACCTTAAATTTACAATATCTCCAG
>CAYYZV010000284.1:0-2716 GCA_964476275.1 uncultured Roseburia sp. | reverse complement strand
GATATCTTAAAGCTGAATAAAATGAAAAAGCGTTATAGCAGCCAGCAGATAGAAGCTTTCGTAGAAGAACATATGACGGACGGATATTTTATGGTGAATAAAGATACCATAAATGACAATGAGTCGTTTGAAAAATTAGTACTGGCATATGATCAGTCGATTCGAAAAGGCAGCTCGTTTGCAGTGGAAAGTATTGGAGAAGAATTGATAGATAACGGACAGTTTGTTTATCCTGAAATTACATTCCGTAAGAAAATCTAATAGCAGACAGAGCAGTGATAAAACGAAAGGAAAAGGAACCAAATCAGAATGATAAACGATTACGAACAGATGACGGAAACAGAACAAAAAGAGGTATCGGAAGTCATTGAACATTTATATAAACAGACATTTCTTTTAGAACATATCTATGACAAAAGAAATAAGAGACATGTGATAAATAAGGCATATTATGTGTGTGAAAAGCATTTGCCCTTTGTAAAAGCCTATTTTGCAATTATGGGAATTGAGGTAGTGGAACAGGCACAGATGGGGATTATTTATTTGCGGAATGAGCAGGTGATGGGGGAGCATTTATCCAGACTCTCTACTTTATATGTGCTTGTTTTAAAGTTGATTTATGATGAACAGATGGCGGCAGTATCATCGTCTGTGAATGTAGTAACTACGATTGGTGCGATTCACGAAAAACTGGGTATATATGGTTTGTTAGAAAAAGAACCGGCGATTTCGAAAATAAAAGAAACGCTGAGGTTGTTAAAAAAGCATCAAGTGATTGCATTGACAGATTCGCTGGATGCAATTGATGGATATAGCAAAATTATTGTTTATCCAACGGTCAATGTACTTATGCTTGGCGAAGACGTAAGAGCGTTACTAAAGGATTTTGGAGAAGAAGGAGAAAGCGAAGATGGCAGCAAATCAGAGATTTGAAGCATTGTCAAAGGTCTGCCTGAATAACTGGCATTATATACAGCAGAAAGTGATTACACTGAATGATGGAATCAATTTTTTCACGGGACATTCAGGAAGCGGTAAATCGACGATCATCGATGCGATGCAGATAGTGCTGTATGCCGATACAGACGGCAGAAGATTTTTTAATAAAGCAGCAACGGATGATTCTGACCGAAGTCTGATAGAATATTTACGAGGTATGGTGAACATTGGTGATGATAATAAGTTTTCTTATTTAAGAAATCAGAATTTTTCCAGCACGATTGTTTTAGAATTTAGAGATACAGAAAAAAATATTTTTCAATGTGTGGGCGTTGTATTTGATGTGGAGACAGCTACGAATGAGATCACACGATTGTTTTTCTGGCATAAGGGAGCGATGCCGGAGGACTGCTACCGTACAGCAAGCCGACCGAAATCAACCGATGAAATAAAAAAATGGCTTGGCCAGAATTTTGCAAAAGAAGACTGTTATTACGGCTCTCATAATGAGCGTTTTCGAAAAATGCTTTATGATATTTATCTTGGCGGCTTGGATTCTGAGAAGTTTCCGCGATTGTTCAAAAGAGCCATTCCGTTCCGCATGAATATTAAGCTGGATGAGTTTGTAAAAGAATATATCTGTATGGAGCAGGATATTCACATTGAGGACATGCAGCAGAGCGTTATGGAATATGGGCGCATGCGCAAAAAAATCGAAGAAACCTGTCAGGAAATTGAGAAGCTAAAAGGCATCTGCGAGCAGTACGAATTATTGGCAGAGAAGAAAGAGCAGGGACGTCAGCTTTCGTATTATTTAAATAAAATCGAAATCCTTTGGAAAAAACAGCTGGTATCAGACAGTTTGGAAAAAGAAAAAACATTACAGGAACAGCTGGCTAAGACGATTGATGAGATTGCAAAACAGGAAGAAGAAATCAGACAGAGCCGTGACCAGAGAGATGAACTTATCCGTCAGATTGCGGGCAGTGATTATGAGCATTTACGCCTGCAGCTAAAGTCTATAAATGAATTATTAGAAGCGTTAAATCGAAGCAAGGCAAAGTGGCAGATTCTTTCTGAACGGCTTATGGAATGGGAAAATGCAGACAATGTAGCACCGCAGACACTTTGGGATATTGAAGATTTTCAGAAAGGGGAAATCGATAAGAATACATTACTTCGCTTAAAGAAAGATTTGGCAGAAGTAAAGAAAGAGGTGGAAACAGAGCATAAAGACTTTAGTGGACAACTTAGAGATATTGATAATAAAAAGAAGGTCTTAGAACAGGAATTATTCCAGCTAAAGCAGGGTGAAAAGGCATATCCAAAAGAGTTGGAGGAATTGCGCAGAGAAATTCAAAAGGGATTATTAGAAGAGACCGGCAAAGTAGTTTCGGTAGAAATTCTGGCAGATTTGATTGAGATAAAGAATGAAGTATGGAGAAATGCCGTCGAGGGTTATCTGGGCAGTCAGAAGCTTGGTATTATCGTAGAACCACGGTACGCAAAGTGGGCAATGGATATTTACGAAAAAATGGACAGCAAAAAGTATTACCACTATGGAGTGGTTGATACGGAGCGTGTCTTAAAAGATAAACAGACGGTATTTGAACAGGCGCTTTCTGAAGAAGTAGAGACCACAAAGGATTATGTGAGAGCGTATATCGATTTCCTGTTAGGAAAGGTGATCAAGTGTCAGAATGTAGAAGAACTGCGTCAGTGCAGAATCGGTATTACAAGCAATTGTGTGCTGTATCACAGTTATCGGATTCAGCAC
>CAYYZV010000283.1:0-2729 GCA_964476275.1 uncultured Roseburia sp. | reverse complement strand
AAATCGTGGCAGTTTTGAAGATGATTTTAACAATTGTATTTATTATAATTAGTATTGCATTGACAGTTATCGTTTTGATGCAGCAGGGTAAGAATGCAGGACTTGGTGCGCTTGCGGGTGGTTCTGACACATATTGGGGTAAGAACAAAAGCCGTTCTATGGAAGGTATGCTGAATAAGATTACTAAGATTTTGATTGCAGCATTTATGATTCTTGCAGCTGTGCTGAATATGGGAATTTTTTAAGAAACAAATGAGACTGTCGCAATGCGGCGGTCTTTTTCTTTACCTGGGGAGGTTATTATGAACACAGAATTATTAAATGAACGAAAAAAGATGATTTATGACTTCATCTGCAATGAATTTTATGTGCCAATGAAGACGAAGGAAATTGCGATTATGCTGAATATTCCAAAGAATCAGAGGCAGGAGCTGCAGGAAGTTTTGGATGCCTTGGTGCTGGATGGAAAAATTGAGGTTTCTGTGAAGGGAAAATACAGCAAGACAGAAGGAAAGTTTTTGACCGGAGTTTTCACTGCCCACCAGAGAGGGTTTGGCTTTGTTACAATCGAAGGAGAAGCAGAGGATATTTTTATTCCGGAAAATCAGGTAAATGGTGCAATGCATCAGGATACAGTACAGGTATCGATTACGAGAGGTGCTTCTTCGGACAAGCGGAGAGAAGGTACAATTACTAAGATTTTAAACAGAGGAACAGAGCAGCTGGTCTGCTTTTATGAAGAAAGTAAAAATTTTGGCTTTGCAGTGCCGGATAATCCACGGTTTACGCAGGATATTTTTATTCCAAAGGAACGTTCTATGGGAGCGGTAAGAGGCCATAAGGTGGTTGTAGAGATTACAGATTATGGCAGGGACGGCAAAAAGCCAGAGGGAAAAGTCGTAGAAATTTTAGGTCATATCAATGATCCGGGGACCGATATTTTGTCGATTGTCAGAGGTTATGATCTGCCGATGGAATTCCCGGAAAGGGTTATGCGTCAGGCAGAAAATGTATCGAATGAGGTAAGTTCGGCAGATATGGCAGGCAGATTGGATTTGCGTGACTGGCAGACAGTTACGATTGATGGCGAAGATGCCAAGGATTTAGATGATGCGATTACGATTACAAAGGAAGGAAATATCTATACTTTGGGTGTTCACATCGCAGATGTAACGAATTATGTGCAGGAGAATAGCGCACTTGATGCAGAAGCCTTAAACCGCGGTACCTCCGTATATTTGGTGGATAGAGTAATTCCAATGCTGCCGCATAAGCTTTCAAATGGAATTTGTTCTTTAAATGCAGGAGAAAACCGACTGGCATTAAGCTGTATTATGACGATTAATGAAAAGGGGACAGTGGTCGATCATACGATTGCAGAAACGGTGATTAAAGTAGACCGCCGCATGAGCTATACCAGTGTGAAAAAGATTTTAGAGGATAAGGATGAGGCAGAGCGGGCAGAATACGAAGAACTGGTTCCGATGTTTGAATTGATGCAGGAGCTGGCAGGTATTTTGCGTAAAAAACGTATGGCCAGAGGTTCGATTGATTTTGATTTTCCTGAGACAAAAATTATTTTAAATGAACAGGGAAAACCGGTTGAAATTAAACCTTATGAAAGAAATACAGCGACAAAGATTATTGAAGATTTTATGTTGATTGCGAATGAAACAGTGGCACAGGATTATTTCTGGCAGGAACTTCCGTTTGTATATCGTACCCATGATAATCCTGATTCGGAAAAAATTCAAAAGCTTGGAACATTTATCAACAATTTTGGTTATTCGATTCACATTGGACAGGATGAGATTCATCCAAAGGAGCTGCAAAAGCTTTTGATGAAAATTGAAGGTTCGCCGGAGGAGGCATTGATTAGCCGATTGACGCTTCGTTCTATGAAGCAGGCGAAATATACAACCGTCAGCACCGGTCATTTTGGACTGGCTACACATTATTATTGTCACTTTACTTCTCCAATCCGCCGTTATCCGGATTTACAGATTCATCGTATTATTAAGGATAATCTGCGCGGACGAATGAATGAAAAGCGGATTGCACATTATGAGAAGATTTTAGATGAAGTAGCAAGTCGTTCCAGTAAATTAGAACGCCGTGCAGAAGAAGCAGAGCGGGAAACGGATAAGCTGAAAAAGGTAGAGTACATGTCTGATCATATCGGAGAAGAATTTGAAGGTGTGATTTCCGGTGTGACAGAATGGGGATTTTACGTAGAACTTCCAAATACGATTGAAGGTCTGGTGCATGTGACATCTTTAACAGATGATTATTATCATTATGATGAGCGCAGCTATGAATTAATTGGTGAAACCGGTAACCGCAGATACAAGCTGGGGCAGAAAATCCGCGTATATGTGGAGTCTACTGACAAATTTTTAAGAACAATTGATTTTTGTGTGGCAGAGTTTTATGTGGAGAATCAGGAAGAAAATTCATGATTGCTAAAGAAAATGTTAACGGTTACTATATGAAAAAGTGATTGTTTACAGAAAATTTATGAAAAGTGAACTACAAGTTTATTGCAATGAATCAAAAGTTGCGTTATACTCATAAGGCAGTCGGAAATTTGCCGACTGCCATTGCGAATGAGATGAATCATAGCTCTATTAGAAGAAGGGAGAAGTCATGGCAAAGGATACAAAAAAGTTAATAGCAAATAATAAAAAGGCTTACCATGATTATTTCCTGGAAGAGAAATATGAAGCAGG
>CAYYZV010000282.1:0-2776 GCA_964476275.1 uncultured Roseburia sp. | reverse complement strand
AAATCGTATGGGCGGAAGACGCGCATGCTTAAACTGCGGTGCTACATACCATATCATATCAATTCCAACAAAGGTTGAAGGAACTTGTGACAGATGTGGAAATGAAGTGGTATTAAGAGATGATGATAAACCAGAAACAGTTCAGAAGAGACTGAACGTATATCATGAACAGACTCAGCCACTTATTGATTATTATAAAAATCAGGGAATTTTAAAGACAGTAGATGGTACACAGAAGATGGAAAAGGTATTTGCAGATATCATCGATATTTTGGAGAAATAAGACATGGCTGTAACAATCAAATCCCCACGGGAACTTGAATTAATGCGTGAAGCCGGAAAGATATTGGCTAAGGTTCACGCCGGATTAGAAAAAGAATTAAAACCGGGTATGACAACCTTTGAGGTTGACAGACTTGGAGAAGAAATGATTCGCAGTTTTGGATGCATTCCTTCTTTTAAGAATTACAATGGTTATCCGGCTTCTGTATGTGTATCGATTAACGAGGAAGTCGTACACGGTATTCCTTCCAAAAAACGAATCATTAAAGAAGGTGATATCGTAAGTTTGGATATTGGTGTTCTTCATAAAGGATACCATTCTGATGCTGCCAGAACCCATGCTGTAGGAGAAGTTCCGGAAACAGTAAAGCTTTTAATTGAAAGAACACGACAGAGCTTTTTTGAGGGTATAAAATATGCTGTTGCCGGGAATCGTTTACATGAGATTTCAAACGCTATTGGTGATTATGCAGAGAGCTTTGGCTATGGTGTGGTAGAAGACCTGTGTGGTCATGGAATCGGTTCTCATTTACATGAAGATCCGGAAATTCCAAACTTCCGCCAGGTTCGCAGAGGAATCAAGCTTCGTCCGGGAATGACATTGGCAATTGAGCCAATGATTAATATGGGGACAGCGGATGTATTTTGGCTGGATGATGATTGGACTGTAGTTGCGGCAGATATGAGTCTGTCGGCACATTATGAGAACACGATTGTTATTACAGAAGGCAAACCAGAAATTCTTACATTGACAGATGATGAAATTATGTTATTGTAGATTTAGCAGCCAAACGCTTGCAGTAGTAATAGGAGTGTAGTATGGAATTTGCAAAATCGTTGTCAGGACATGACAAAAACCAATATTATTTTGTACTTCATAAAGAAGATACATCTTATCTTTTGGTAAACGGAACAAATCGTCCGGTAGAAAAGCCAAAGAAAAAGAATGAAAAACACGTGCAGATTATTAAGAGACTTCCATTAGAAGTAGAGAAGATACTTGGAGAGGAACAGAATAATCTGACAATTAAAAAAGCAATACAGACATATATAAAGATGTTGGATCAAAAATAGGAGGAGAACTAGATGTCAAAAGCAGATGTAATTGAAGTTGAAGGCGTTGTAGTAGAAAAATTACCAAATGCGTTCTTCAAAGTTGAGTTAGAAAACGGACACCAGATTTTAGCTACAATCAGTGGAAAATTACGTATGAATTTTATCCGTATTCTGCCAGGCGATAAGGTTACAATTGAAATGTCACCATATGATTTAACAAAAGGTAGAATTATCTGGAGAGATAAATAAATTGTAAGGATTCAGAGCCAAGGTCATTTTAAAGCTTGGCTCGAAAATAGTTATAAAAAATAAAAAAACATTAGAAAAAATATTGACTTTTTCTGTATATCTATGCTAAAATATCATTCGGACACTTTTGGATAGTCCCTTTTTGTGTAAGAAAATATACAGAGAGAGGCCTTGATAGGAAAGGAGGATTTGCTGTGAAGGTAAGATCATCAGTTAAACCTATTTGCGAAAAATGCAAAGTCATTAAAAGAAAAGGAAGCATCAGAATTATCTGTGAAAATCCTAAGCACAAACAGAGACAGGGTTAATTAGGTTCCTGCTCGTGTTTTGTAATAATGGAAATTTCGAGTAGATTTCTATTATGTGTAAATACAATAGAACTTGTTCTATTGTCATGAAAGACAGCCTTGGCTGTTAAATGATTATGTGCGGCTGCAGTAGGTCATATAAACTAGCAAACTAGTTTTGGCCATACTGTTATCATAATAGACAGCAAGGGATAGCTGGGCGTGGTGTTTACATACCGAGAGCACCAGGCGAAAAATCCAAAATCGGAAAAATTGCAGGAAACACACATTTCAGGCCGGGGCACCGGAGCTGTTTCGCTTATTTTTTCCTTGATAAAGTCACTCTATGCAAAGTGGCTTGCAGCGCCAAAACGGCATATTGAATCAGAAAAAATGGGAGATGCAAAAGATAAAGTTTGCATCGAATGAAATTAATGGAGGTTAACAGACACATGGCTCGTATCGCAGGTGTAGATTTACCAAGAGAAAAACGTGTTGAGATCGGTTTAACTTATATCTACGGAATCGGTAGAACAAGTTCTAATCGTATCCTTGCTGAAGCAAAAGTAGACCCAAATACTCGTTGTAGAGATTTAACAGACGACGAAGTTAAGAGAATCAGCGAAGTTATCGATGAAACTCAGATGGTAGAAGGTGATTTAAGAAGAGAAATCGCTATGAACATCAAGAGACTTCAGGAAATCGGATGCTATCGCGGAATTCGTCATAGAAAAGGACTTCCTGTACGTGGTCAGAAGACAAAAACAAACGCTAGAACACGTAAGGGTCCAAAGCGTACTGTTGCAAACAAGAAGAAATAATAAATAGTACGTTCAGGCAGAAATAGATTGATTTTTAGAGAAAGTAGGTTAGTTTAGATATGGCTAAAGTTACAAAGAAAG
>CAYYZV010000281.1:0-2810 GCA_964476275.1 uncultured Roseburia sp. | reverse complement strand
ACGCCACACCCTCGTTTCAGTTGTTGTAAATAGTATATCATTCTTGTATACAAGCGTCAATCTGCATTGCATTTTTCATGGTATTTGCTAATATTCGACACTATTTTTTATCTAAAATGCACAAAAAAAGTGTCGTAAAAACATAAAAATTTGGAGTCCCACTTGTATACAAGCGAGCCTCCAAACCCACGTTTTTATCTTTTTTTATCTAATATTTTATAAAAATTGCATAATTTTTAGTTTTTTTTAATTTTTTCTTCTATTCTTTAAAATCTCCACATTTTCATCTACCTGCTTTTTATGAAGCGGATACCAGAACCATAAAATAGCCGCCAGCAGTACAAAACCGACTGCCGGAACCAATGTCGCGATATTAAAGATGCCGTTTACTACTTCTGTCCGGAAGGCTGTTTCCTGTGTGTATCCTATCGATGTCAGTAAAAATCCGGATACTCCGGCTGCTGCCGCCTGCCCTAATTTTCTGGCAAAGGAATACATCGCATACACACCTCCATCCTCCCTGACTCCATTTTTTATTTCGGAATAGTCGATAACATCCGTAATCAATGCCCATGACACCATAGAAAACATTCCAAGACCCAGCCAGCATAATGCCATGAATAATACATAGACCCACACATTGGAAGGTCTGATAAAAAATAAAAGAATACAAATACCGCCTGCCAGTAAATTTGACACCGCACTCAATTCTGCTTTTCCAATACGCTCAGCTACAGGTCTTGCAATACTCGCAGCAATCAGCATCGAAACCAGCATCACTACGTTAGAAGCCGACTGTGCCGCCGTACTGCGGTAAAAATTCGGATAGACATAATTTGCCATAGACTGCATGGTAAGCTGTGCCAAAAGCATAACTATCGATGCTGCAATGATAGAAATCAGTGCCTTATTGTGCAGCGCATTCGAAAGCATCTGAAACACACCATTTTGGGCCCCCTTTGTCTCATAAGACTCTGTACGCACCCGTTCTGTCACAAGCCAATAACAAATCAGATAACAGATGACTGCTAATACAGAAAAGACTCCGGCTATGAAGGTAAATTTCGAGCCATTTAAAACCATATTCCCATTTATCTCATCATAAGCCAATATCGGTACTCCCGCTCCAATCAAAAGTCCTGCCAGCGTTCCGCCCATTGTACGGTAGGTAGAAAGCGACTGTCTGTCTCCCGGTTCTGCAGAAATTGCCGATGCCATAGAGCCATAGGGAATATTAATGGAAGTATAAAAAACAGAGCCCCACAAAATATACGTTACAAACAGCCAGATGATTTTAAAAGTCATAGAACGATCCGCCAGACTGCTCTGATAAATAAGAAAAGATGCCACTGCAACCGGTCCTGACATCCGAAGCAGCCATGGCTTAAACTTTCCCGACGGCAGAGTTTTGCTTTTATCACAGATTCTTCCCATAGTAATATCCGTAAACGCATCTACAAACCTCGCCACCATCATAACAATTCCTACTACAAAACCGTCTACACCCATGACATCAGTATAAAATTTCATCAAAAAGCTTGAGGATAAAACAAAGGTAAAATCATTTCCAAAATCTCCAAACAAATATCCAACTTTATCCCGCATTCCAAAAGGTCTTGTCATATTCATACGCCTCCAGTAATTTACTGGTTACTAGTATGCGCCATTTTTCTTTTTCTATACAAAAGGTAATTATTCAGCGCACTATTCGCAAAATCGCCTTGGCTCTGAAAAAAAAGAATCTCGCTTTCGCGAGATTCTCTGCCTGCGGCGGGTCGATTTATCGACATCTACCTCTCCGCCGCAGTGCAATCCCTGCACGGAGTGCTATTTAATTTCACTGTGATATTCCTGAAGAGATTTAATTTCACTTTCCTTATGTGTTTTTACATAATGAATACCATCTGCTGTTGCCTGAGCAGCTGCCAGTGTCGTCATATAAGGAATTTTTGCCTTAATCGCTGCCTTACGAAGGTAACTGTCATCAGTAACACGATCCTTTCCAATTGGTGTATTGATAACCAAACTAATATCACCATTGGTCATTAAATCATATACATTCGGTCTTCCTTCATCTAATTTCTTTACCTTTTCTGCCGGAATACCTGCTTCTCTAATGCGAGCATAGGTGTCCTTTGTTGCTAAAATCTTAAATCCGTCTGCCTGTAAGCTTCTTGCTACTTCCACTGCTTCCGGCTTATCCTTGTCATTTACAGAAATAAGAACGGTTCCTTCCATTGGAAGTTTTGAACCAACACCTTCCTGAGCCTTTAAGAATGCCTCACCGTAAGAATTAGACATACCTAAAACTTCACCTGTGGAACGCATTTCAGGTCCAAGTACAGGGTCAACCTCCTGGAACATATTGAATGGGAATGCAGCTTCTTTCACACCATAATTAGGAATATGCTTCTCTTGCATATCTGCAATTGGTGATGGACGTCCTGTTAATTCAGAAGTAATAATCTCTGTAGCTAATGGCACCATACGAATATTACATACTTTTGAAACAAGCGGTACTGTACGGGAAGCTCTTGGATTTGCTTCTAATACATAAACCTTTCCGCCCTCGATCGCATACTGCATATTCATAAGACCTCTTACATGCATTTCTTCTGCAATCTTACGTGTATATTCTTTAATTGTTTTCACATTCTCCTCTGAAATGTGGGCAGAAGGAATGATACATGCAGAGTCACCTGAGTGTACACCTGCAAGCTCGATATGCTCCATAACAGCCGGAACAAATGCCACTGTTCCATCACTGATTGCATCTGCTTCACATTCTGTTGCATGATTTAAGAAACGGT
>CAYYZV010000280.1:0-2826 GCA_964476275.1 uncultured Roseburia sp. | reverse complement strand
GCTATTTCCATACTTGAGAAAGCAAAAGAAAAACTTTTAAAAATGTATGAGGAAACAGGTTGTAAAAAGGGAATGGGAAAGAGCATTATTTGGAATATGATGAATAATGATGTTTTATTTATGGAGAAAACACAGCGATTATTTTCTAAAAGAATAAAGAATAATGTGTGATAGAATTTCTTCCAATATGATAATATACTTGAAAACTTTAAGTGTGTATTTATTTTAAATAAAAATTTATTATGAAAATCAGATAGCCATTATGGAGATTAGGTTCTCTGTAATGGTTATTTGTCAGAGAGGTTTTATTATGAGAGGAACAGTAAAATGATTTTATTTATGGAATGTATCATGTGTTGTCTTCTGTTTACAGTGATGATTTTGCCGGCACAATATAAGAACCCAGTCAGTATGATCATGTCATACCCACCTAAAATCAGAGAAAGGGTGGAAGAACTTCCACAATATAAGGAAATCATCAAGCAGAGAGAAAAGGCGCATATAGGAAAGAAAATACTGGGTCTGGTGGTTTTTACGGTTATTTTATCAGCGGTTGCTTATTTTTCCGGATGCAGAAGTTTTGGAACGACATTTATACATGTATTTACATTGTTTTTAGTTGTAAACATGTTCGATTTGATTGTTCTGGACTGGGGGATTTTCTGCCACAGCAAGAGATTAAGAATTCCGGGCACAGAGGATATGGAAAAGGAATATAAAGACTATATGTTTCATGTGAGAGGTGCGTGTATTGGGACAGGATTAGGGCTGGTAACAGCATTATTATCGGGATGCATGATACATATAATTTTGGTTCAATAAGCCTGAAGTTTCTTCATGTTTATTGAAATAGGAGTTGTAAAAATAAACATAGTTTTACGACCGTTAATAATATGGAAAAGCAGCATATACCGCATTTGGAAAAAGAATTTATGAAGTAATTGCCGGATTATAATGGGTATTTTATGTGTAAAAATAAAATTCACTATATAAGTAAAAGGAAAATAAAATAAAAAATTATTAAAAATAGTATTGTGGGAAGACGTTATTTTTACAAAAATCCAGTAAACACAAGGGATGAAAGAGATTAATCGAAAATAATATGTGTAATAGTATATGTAACAGATTTTTCGCATGCATATTTGTTAAGATTTATAAACAGGAAAGACTTCTATGTAACAGACATAGTTTTTGCTTGGATGACGTGCCTTGTCAGCAGCGTGGCAAGGTGATAAATGATAATTTATGGAAGTTAAAATATTAACAATGCTGCCACAAACAACATACTTGTTATATATGACAAGATATTTTTTCTTACTTTTAAAATAGAAATACATGGTTTTAAAGCTGCGGTTTATGGCGTTTTGCAAACACTTATGTATTCTTAGGAATAAAGAAGAATGTAGGAATTTATGAGGTGTTTTTATGGCAATGTGGAATCCCTGGAAAGGCTGTAAAAGATGCAGTGAGGGATGTCTGCACTGCTCTATATATAAAGGAGATTGGATATGAATTTAGATGAGATACCTTCAAAAATTAAAGCACTGGTTGAGAGAAAAGCATTTACAGTAGATGATATTGGAATGTCCGGTAATCAGGTACTGATTTTTGAAGATATGGTTTTGAAAATAGAGGATGATACGGCATCCATGGAAAACCAAGTACAGTTAATGCAATGGCTTCAAGGAAAAATTCCGGTGCCAAAGGTATTTGTATATGAAAAGTTGAATGAGAAAAGCTACCTACTTATGTCAAGGATATCAGGAGAAATGTCCTGTGCTACTTATTATTTGGAACATCCGCAGATGCTTTTGGAAGCGTTGGCGAATGGTTTAAAAATGTTATGGAAAGTAGACATTAACGACTGTCCATGCAGACGAGATTTGGATGCGGTGTTGCAGGAAGCACGTATGCGGGTAGAAAGTGATTTGGTGGATTTGGATAGTGTAGAACCGACAACATTTGGAGAAGCAGGTTTTGAAAATCCGAAAAATCTGCTGGAATGGCTGGAAAACAATCGTCCCTCGTTTGAACCGGTATTTTCACACGGAGATTACTGCCTTCCTAATATATTTTTAGAGAATGGTCAGATAAAGGGATTTATAGATTTAGACAGAGCAGGAATTGGTGATAAATGGAATGATATCGCGCTCTGTTACAGAAGTTTAAAGCATAACTTTGATGGTACATATGGTGGAAAGGTATATGAAGAGTTTAATCCGGATTTGTTATTTCAAAAGTTGGGAATAGAACCGGATTGGAATAAAATCAATTATTATCTCTTACTGGACGAATTATTTTAGACAGACAAAAATTTTGTATAAGACAAGGTAAATAGTATGAAATTTGAACCAGTATCTACAAAGAATATGGCTTGACAGGTATCGGTTATTGTATAGGAGAATAATCATGGAAGAAAAAGTTTACAATGTACTGGTAGAAAAAATGAATCGTATCCAGATTTTTTCTTTTTTCCTGATGTTGATATTAATTTCCTATGGTATCAGTGAATATTTTTTTCATTTGGGGATTGAAATAAGCGAAAGTGCAATTCTGTTCTTGCTTATTGTAATTTTATGTTTTCTGGAAAATAAATATGGATATTTTTCGCCGGAAGATATGAATGTGGTCTTTCAAAAGGAGCAAGTAGTCTTTCAAAGAGGAAACAAAAAGAAGGAAATTTGTTACGAGGATATTAATGAAGTAGAAAAAATCATGGTAATTAACCGTTATCATGGAGAAAAAGGCTATTACCGTATTAAGATAAAAACGAAGAAAGGGTCCTATGCAATATATTCAGGAGAAGACAGCGGGAAACAGCTTGAT
>CAYYZV010000279.1:0-2831 GCA_964476275.1 uncultured Roseburia sp. | reverse complement strand
AACTGTTCAGACATGATGCGGATAGATTCTTCAGCAGCATCTGTACGGAAAGTAACTTCTGCACATGGAAGTCCACCATCACATAAAGCTTTTGCTAAAGGTGCAGCATCTTCTACATTGTCCAGTGCGATAACTGGAACAATACCAATTTTCGAAATCTCTTCTAATACTTTGTTCATGGGTCTCTTCTCCTTAAATAAACGTTGGTGTAACTATTCAGAGCCAAGCTTGAAAACACTACGTGTTTCCCTGCTGTGGCTTCTCGCCAAAGAAATTTTCAAAAAATCATTCGTTTCAGCAAGCTGAATGCCTGATTTTTATGCAAATTACTTTGGCTCTGAATAGTTACAGATTCTTTGTAATTAAATTATAACATTTGAAAAATCCTTGTCAATAAATAATCGTACTAAAGTCACGGTTTTACTTATTATGCATAAATATTTTTATCCTGCTCATACTAGTTTTGGAAGCAGAAAAATCTGCGGAAAGAAAAGGAGAACGATTTATGAAAAAGTGGAAACAGTTTTTAGCTAGTATGGTATTAGTGTTATCATTTAGTATGCTGGCAGCATGTGGCTGCGGAACCGGAAATAATACAACAAACACAGAAAATAATACCGGTACAAACACAGAGTCTAATATGAACACAGAAAATGTCAACAATAATCAGGTTGACAGAACAGAAGTCATTGAAGACACAAATACAGTAAACGGTACAGAGGGCGGTTTGCTGAATGATACAGGTAACGCAGTAGGTGACGTAGTAGAGGGTGTCGGCAATGCAGGACAAGATGTGATTCAGGGCGTGGAAAACGGCGTAAATGATATGACAGGAAATACAGAAAATACACAGAATACGCAGAACACACAAAACAGTACAGCAGATACAGGAACAACACGTTAAAAATTTATAACTATTCAGAGCCAAGCTCGAAAATTGCCTTGACTCTGAATAGTTGTTATTTCTGCTTCGCGAAGCGAATTTACATGCAGAAATCAATCGTTACTGGTCACAGAGTGAACAGTAATGATTAGTTATAAAATTCTTATGAAATCTCTGTAATTTTCTTGTACTAACTTTTTATTTGAATTATAATGGGAGTAATTGTATCCACGAACCGGATACATTGAATTATGATAGAGGGAGTATTAGAAAATGAGTAATAATGATTTTCGTGAAATCGTTGATGAAACAATCATAGATGCAGAGGATGCATCGCAGCAGGGATGCGGCGAGCCAGAAGTGATTGATGAAGATAAGAAGGAAGAAAAGGATTACGAAGACATTTGCTACATATGTCACAGAACAGAACGGACTGCTGGCAAGATGGTTAAAATTCCAGGTAATATTTGTATTTGCAATGATTGTATGCAGAGGACCTTTGATACCATGAATTATGGTGGTTTTCCTATGGATGGTTTCATGATGCCGGCAGACATGATGACGATTCAGACAGAAGAGGAGATACCAGAAGAGTCAGCAGATACAAAGAAAAAATCAGGCAAGAAACTCGGAAAAATTCCTACAATCAGCATGATTAATCTGGCAGATTTGCAGGGATTTGGAATGCCTCATACACAGAAGATTAAAAAGAAAAAACCAGATGAAAAACGAGAACCGATTATTGATATTAAGAATATTCCGGCACCGCATAAAATCAAGGCTTCTTTAGATGAATACATTGTGGGACAGGAGCATGCGAAAAAGGTTATGTCTGTTGCCGTTTATAATCACTATAAACGTGTAGGAGATACAGCTGAGGATGGTATAGAAATTGAAAAGTCTAATATGTTAATGATTGGACCAACTGGCTGCGGTAAAACCTATTTAGTAAAAACATTAGCAAAGCTTTTAGACGTGCCGTTAGCGATTACGGATGCAACTTCTTTAACAGAAGCAGGTTATATCGGTGATGATATTGAAAGCGTAGTAAGCAAGCTTCTTGCGGCTGCGGATAATGATGTAGACAGAGCAGAGCAGGGTATTATCTTTATTGATGAAATTGATAAAATTGCAAAGAAACGCAATGCAAACCAAAGAGATGTCAGCGGAGAGTCTGTACAGCAGGGAATGTTAAAGCTTTTAGAAGGGGCTGAGGTAGAAGTGCCGGTAGGCGCCAGCAGCAAAAATGCAATGGTTCCAATGACGACGATAAATACCAAAAATATTTTATTTATCTGCGGAGGTGCTTTCCCGGATTTGGATGAGATTATTAAGGAGCGTTTAAATAAAGCGGCATCGATTGGTTTTAAATCGGACTTAAAAGATAAGTATGACAAAGACGAAAATATTTTACAGAAAGTAACGACAGAGGACGTGCGCAAATTTGGTATGATTCCGGAATTTCTGGGCAGATTACCATTGATGTTTACGTTAGAAGCTTTGACAGAGGACATGCTGGTGCGCATTTTAACAGAGCCGAAAAATGCGATTGTAAAGCAGTATAAAAAGCTTTTAGCGATGGATGAGGTAAAGCTTGAGTTTGAGGAAGAAGCTTTAAAGTCGATTGCAGCAAGTGCAAAAGAGAAAAAGGTGGGCGCGCGGGCACTGCGTTCTATTATTGAGGAATTTATGCTGGATATTATGTATGAAATTCCGAAAGATGAAAATATAGGTGTTGTTACCATTACAAAAGATTATGTAGAAAAGAAAGGCGGTCCGGCAATTCAGCTGCGGGGATGTCCGGCAATTGAGGCTAAGTAAGGTATGAAGATTACAGAAATATACGAGAAAAAGAAAAATGTACTATCTTTTGAGATTTTTCCGCCAAAGAAAGATGAAGAATTAAAAAGTATTGATGCAACATTGGAAATTCTGGCAGATTTGCATC
>CAYYZV010000278.1:0-2850 GCA_964476275.1 uncultured Roseburia sp. | reverse complement strand
TCACAGAAGATACTAAGAAAGCTATGAAGAAGATTCTTTCTGATATTCAGGACGGAACTTTTGCAAAAGAATTCTTATTAGATATGTCTCCAGCAGGACGCCAGGTACACTTCAAAGCTATGAGAAAATTAGCTGCTGAGCATCCGGCAGAGCAGGTTGGCGAAGATATTCGTAAACTTTACAGCTGGAATAATGAAGAAGATAAGTTTATTAACAATTAATTTACATATTGTTTAAAGAGACAGAGTTGTTCTGTCTCTTTTTATGTTAAAATCAAAAACGGAGTTTATAGAAATTTAATAAAAGTGTTGTAAATGAATGCGGCAAGTCTATTCGTCAGTTGTTTGACTGCACAAAAAAAGAAGAAATTTGATAGGCAAACGGATAAGCTGAAGGCATTAAAGAAATATCATGTAAGCTATATGGCAGAGGATGATCCGGATAATATTGTTGCAATGCAGGATGTGACAAAGGTTATTTGCATGAATGCAAAGTGTAACCAGCATTTAATAGAAGAATGTGCATGCAGATGCAATTCTTTTGAAGAAGTGTTAGACTACATGCGTTCAGAATGTGAGAAATTTTGGGGAATATCGCACTATTTGGCTTAGTAAACAGTTGACAAAAAGTTTTGTTGTGTTAAAATAAAACATGTCGTTTAATTAAAAATGTAGCTATGAAATTATTGAATAGCTGCAAGAAGACTGTGATAGGAAGTAGTAAGCATGAAAACTTTTCAGAGAGTCATCGGCTGGTGTGAGATGGCAGGTGGAAGTGTCCGAACTCATCCTGGAGTCCTTTCTTTGAAGCGGTTTACAAGCTGTGTGTAGGAGAAAGCGTTCATCCGCGTTAAGGAGTAAAGTGCGTATTTCATAAATATGAATCAGCTGTATAGATGCATATTTAATACGAAATAGAGTGGTACCACGGAGAATACTTATCTTCGTCTCTAATAATGATTAGGGGCGGAGATTTTTTGTTTACCGAACATACCAAAGATCAAGGTAAGAGAATAAGGAGGATAATATGGCTGAACTTTATAATCATAAAGTTGTAGAGAAAAAGTGGCAGACTGTATGGGATAATGAGAAAGCATTTGCGGCAACAGAAGACTATACAAAGCCAAAGTTTTATGCGTTGGTAGAATTTCCATATCCATCAGGACAGGGACTTCATGTAGGACATCCAAGACCATATACTGCATTGGATATCGTGGCAAGAAAGAGAAGAATGCAGGGATATAATGTACTTTATCCAATGGGATGGGATGCATTTGGTCTTCCAACGGAAAATTATGCAATTCAGAATAAAATTCATCCAAAGGTAGTTACAGAGAAAAACGTTGCACATTTCAAAGACCAGTTGCATGCATTAGGTTATTCTTTTGACTGGGATAGAGAAGTAAATACGACTGATCCAAACTATTATAAATGGACACAGTGGATTTTCTTGAAATTGTTCAAAGCCGGTCTCGCATACAAAAAGGAGATGCCAATTAACTGGTGTCCATCTTGTAAAGTAGGTCTTGCAAATGAGGAAGTTGTTGGCGGATGCTGTGAACGATGCGGCGCAGAAGTTGTTCGTAAAGTTAAGAGTGAATGGATGCTCAAGATTACAGAATATGCTGATAAGTTAATCGAAGGCTTGGAAGAAGTAGATTATATTGAACGTGTTAAGGTTTCTCAGAAAAACTGGATTGGCCGTTCTTATGGTGCAGAAGTAGATTTCGCTCTTACAGGCAAAGAAGATAAGCTCCGTATTTATACAACACGCTGTGATACACTTTTTGGTGTAACTTACATGGTTGTTTCACCGGAACATCCATATCTTGATAAATATCAGGATGAAATCAAAAACTGGGATGAAGTAATTGCATACCGCGAACAGGCAGCAAAGAAATCTGATTTTGAACGTGCTGAATTAGCAAAAGACAAGACAGGTGTTATGATCGATGGTTTGACAGCAATTAATCCAGTAAACGGCAAAGAAGTTCCAATTTGGGTTTCAGACTATGTATTAATGTCTTATGGTACAGGTGCGATTATGGCGGTTCCGGCTCATGATGAAAGAGACTGGGAATTTGCGAAGAAATTTAATATGCCAATCATTCAGGTTGTTGCAAAAGATGGCGAAGAAGTAGATGTAAATGAAGCGGCTTTTGTAGACGTAGCAACAGGTGTGCTTATTAATTCTGATTTTATTGATGGATTAGAAGTAAAAGCTGCACAGAAAAAAATGATTGCTTTCTTGGAAGAAAAAGGTATTGGTACTTCTAAGACAAATTATAAATTAAGAGACTGGGTATTCTCACGTCAGCGTTACTGGGGTGAACCAATCCCGATTGTAGAGTGTGAGAAATGCGGCTTCGTTGCAATTGATGAGAGTGAGCTTCCATTATTGCTTCCGGAAGTAGACACCTATGAACCAACAGACAATGGTGAATCTCCATTAGCTGCTATGACAGACTGGGTAAATACAACTTGTCCATGCTGTGGCGGTCCTGCTAAGAGAGAAACAGATACTATGCCTCAGTGGGCTGGTTCTTCCTGGTATTTCTTAAGATACTGTGATCCAAACAATGAAGAAATGTTAGCAAGCCCGGAGGCCTTAAAATACTGGATGCCTGTTGACTGGTACAATGGCGGTATGGAGCATACAACCTTACATTTACTTTACTCACGTTTCTGGCATAAATTCTTATATGATGAAAATGTAGTAGCATGCAGTGAACCATATCAGAAACGTACTTCTCATGGTATGATCTTAGGAGAAAATGGTGAGAAAATGTCTAAGTCCAGAGGAAACGTTGTAAATCCGGATGATATAGTAAGAGATTATGGTGCAGATACT
>CAYYZV010000277.1:0-2856 GCA_964476275.1 uncultured Roseburia sp. | reverse complement strand
CTTCAGCGTAAGCTTCGCCGTGTTTTGCAAACATTGCTTTTGTTAATAAAGTTTTAGTTCCCATTGGTAAAACCCTCCTTTTCCTATTATTTTCATTATATTTTTTTCTACTTTCTATTGCATTCCATTTTTTGCTGTTTTATTATTGTTTTATGCTATTTATTTAAAAAATCAGGAAGAAAGACTCGGATTATGGAAAATAAAGACAAATTATTAAAAATCTGCGATTTGCTATTTAGTATTACTGACTTTGACATTGGTTTATTTGATCAAAATCTAAATTCTCTATGTTATTTGACGAATAGAAATTATCCCGACAATATTTTTAAATTTTTTACTAATTTCGAATCACAACTGCTGCTTCACTCTGAAAATCGTTCCGAATCCTGCTCTTTCTGGCAGGTAATTCCAGAACTTGAATTTCTGTATCTGACTATTCGCATTCAGATTACAGATAAGGAATACTATTATGCTATTATCGGCCCGGCATTAACCCTTTCTTACAGTGACACATTAGTGAAAACTATTTTAGAAAAAGTACATTTTCCTTTATCTGAAAAAGGAGATTTCTATACTTTGTATAAATCTCTTCCTCTTCTTCAAACAAAAACCAAAAATTTATTTTTAACCTGTTATCACTTACTGACTGCCACTGAACTTTCTGAACTGCCGCCTTTTTTTCCGGAAGAAACTGTGGACACCGAAATTTCTAATCCGCTTACAGCCTCTTTTCAGTCCTCTTATACAAAGGCAGATATCCAATATAACTGTGAAAGAGAACAGTTATGGCGCCTGGCTGTTTCTAAAGGTGATGTTAAAAATGCAAAAAAAGCACTGAATGAAATGACCAGCACTGATTACCTTTACTGTACACCGGATGATTCTCTGCAGACCAGAAAACACATTCTTTTTTCTATTAATACGCTTTGCCGGGCTGCAGCAATAGATGGCGGTGCCGATTTTATCTCCGTTCAGCAGATTCATAATACCTTTTTTGTGTTAATCAAAACCCTTTCCAGCAGTACAGAGCTGGAACTTTTAAGCCAGCGTATCTTAGAAACCTATTGCCGGCTTGTTACTGCCTCTTTCGGTAAAGAATTTTCTCCTTTAGTTAAAAAGGCAATCACCTATATTCACACACACTACGAGCAGCCTGTAACCCTACACATGACCGCAGAGGCCATTTCCTGCGGCGAAAGCCATCTTTCCCGCTGTTTTCATAAAGAAACCGGAAAAACCTTCAAGGCATATGTGAATGAATACCGTATTCAGCAGGCTATTGCTTTATTAGAAACCGGATTTTACCGCATTACAGACATTGCAATGGT
This sequence comes from uncultured Roseburia sp., assembly GCA_964476275.1. Taxonomy (GTDB): domain Bacteria; phylum Bacillota; class Clostridia; order Lachnospirales; family Lachnospiraceae; genus Roseburia. The sequence continues at coordinate 1,528 of CAYYZV010000277.1, read as the reverse complement.
TGTAGGTTTCTCCTCCTATACCAAATTCAGTGTTGCCTTTAAACAGATAACCGGTATGTGTGCATCCGATTATTTGGTACAAAAAAATAAATCTTTGTAACTATGAAATACTGAATTATTACAAAGCTTCTGTCTGTATTCCAGTCTCTTCTTGTGTTGCAAGTTCCAACTGCGTCGTGTCCTCTATCTGTGTTTCGATTGATGACTGCGTGTTGGTCTCTGTTAAATCTTCGATTACTGCATTTTGACTCTTCGTACTGCTTTCTTCTAAGGAACCCTGTCCTGATGCACTTTGGCATCCCATAAACACAGAAGTCAGCAGTAAGAGCATACATAAAAATATATTAAATCTTTTTTCATACTCATCATACCTTCTTTTTATTAATTGCTGCAAATACACCATAGCTAATTGGTCCGTCGATGTAAGTGTGTACATCATTCTGTAATCGTTGTTGGCGACATTTTTTTATTCTCTATTAAATACCTCCCTATCCAATGCACGCTCCTGATTTGCCACAATAATTGTACAAACTGCATCTCCCGTAATATTAACCGCCGTACGCATCATATCAAGAATCCGATCAATTCCCATAATCAGTGCAATTCCCTCTACAGGAAGTCCTACCGAAGTCAACACCATAGATAAAGTAACCAGACCCACGCTTGGTACTCCTGCTGTTCCAATAGAAGCTAATGTGGCAGTAATTACTACCGTTGCTAAATTGGCAGGTGTCAATTCGATTCCATACGCCTGTGCAATAAAAACAACCGCCACTCCTTGCATAATGGATGTTCCATCCATATTTACGGTAGCTCCCAATGGAATGGTAAATGACGAAATCTGTTTTGACACACCTATTTTCTTATGCAACGTGTCAATCGACATTGGAATGGTTGCATTAGATGTTGCCGTAGAAAAAGCAAAGCCCATTACTGGTGCAAATTTTTTTATAAACTTCACCGGATTCAATCTGGTGAAAATAAATAATAAAATCTGATAAACAATAAAACACTGCACAAACAATGCCAATGTAACGCTTCCCATATATTTAATCATTGGCTGGAATGCAGAAAATCCCAAATTTGCAAATGTGCGGGCAATCAAACAAAATACACCAATTGGTGCGATCTTCATAATAGCCATTGTCATTTCCATCATGACGTCATTAAATTCACTGAAAAAATTTGCTACCGTAGAGGCCTTACTTCCTAATTTAGCCAGCATAATTCCTATAAATAAAGCAAAAACAATAATTGGAAGCATGTCACCGCTTGCCATAGATTCTACCGGGTTTTTTGGAATAATATTCAGCAGCGTGTCCACTAGATTTGTCTCACTGGCTGTTGCTGTTACCTCTGCTGTCTGCACCGCATCCATATCCAGCCCAATACCGGGATTAATCATATACGCAGTTGATAATGCAATCATAACTGCTAATGCTGTTGTAAATAAATAAAATAATACTGTTTTTATTCCTACTTTTCCAAGGGTTTTTGTATCTCCAATTGCCATACTTCCGCAAATCAA
>CAYYZV010000276.1:0-2869 GCA_964476275.1 uncultured Roseburia sp. | reverse complement strand
AAATTTAGAAGGATGTCAGGATCTCCAAACAGTTCTTCTGTATAATGCTGAAGTGCGGCAATAAGCGAAAGCATATCGGTTTTCGAATAGCTGCTTTCCAAAAGAAGAAAGCTGTTTTCCAATTCAGAATTATTTTGACGGTCAATTTTATAAAGCATAATAATCCTCCTGTCTGCCTGTAAAAATAAGTTTAGCTTACGAAATTTCCTTTCCGGACAGCCGTCCCAGCGGACGTGTACAGTGTATCCGGAAGATACAGCCGTGTTTATAGCAGCGCGTTGTATTATGGCAGAACACACTGCTAACAAAGATGGAAATTAACTCATGCACGAATAAAAAGTAAATAACGGCAAGTATGGAAAGAAAACCGATGCATAGAAATATGTACAACATTAATTAAACATCTCCTTCTATTTTTGGTTGCGTTATAAGTTCAGACAGATGTCCTTTTGAAACTGCCAAAATACGTGAGAATTCCTTCTTCGGCAGACGGTTCTGAAGTTCTATGAGCAGATTTACAACGGCATATGCGGAATGCTGGTGTGTCAGTGTTCCCTTTTCCAACAGGCTGCAGCACAGCCGGAAAAGGGCAGAGCTGCTTAGAAAACGGATTTCTTCCTTTTTAAGAGGCAAAGATATATTCTTTTTTTCCGCATGAATGGCAACGGATAGATTCTGCTTAGAAGCATTACCGGCAGAATCTGTCAGATGGTTCTTTTTCTTTACGGGATAAGTCCCCGGCATTTTTTCACGGTAGAGAATGCCGGAGTTGCTTAAGAAACGACCTCTGTGAAGCACGTTGTCACAGCATGTCCTGTTGCGGAAATAGCTGTAGGGACAGAAATAACAGTACGTGCATTCTTTTAAATCGAGCAGTAATTTTTCATCCCGGGAAAAAATTTCAAGCAGCATTTCATCTGACATCAGCACCACATCCTCCACCTGATGATATCCTGCCTCACGCAGCCGCATCAGGCATCTGTTTTTAATGTCAAGTTGCTGTAAATCCATGGTTTTCCTCACTTTCCCACAGCTATAAAATCCTAGGGCAATTCATTTATGCATTGTGTTTCATATTCGTTTGTAATGCGTTCCCAGACACTCTCATCAAAATCTGTATATCCTGCAACATCATAGAATCCTTTTAGCTGCTTTTTGACAGCATCGTCATGCAGGCTTCCATCTTCTGTATGGTAGATAACAGGCAGTGAGTAGCGGGGTTCTTTTTTGTATAATCCATTCTTCAGGCTTTTATAGCCGTATATATGGAAAAGACGTTCTTTTTCGCCGATTTCAGATTGCTTTAAATAGGATATGGTCAAGAAACTGTCTTTTGGAACAATGGAAAATTCATTCTCATCTGCCGGTAAGCCTAACAGGCTGTCTATGACAAGTGCCTGCTCATATTCATCTGTCAGTAAAATGAAATGTATGAATCTGACAGAATCACACTTTTTTATACTGCTGCACAGCATAATCTGGCATATGGTGGACATGTTGTAAATGCTGGATGCAATTACAAGCCCGCCGTTGATTCTATAAGCATTTTTAAAGCAGACTGCCGGATAATCGTCCTGCAGGTATATTTTCTCGGTGGAAGCAGTAAACATATCCTTTGAAAGAGCAGGGTAATAGCTTGCAAGAGAAACAAAAAGAGCTTCATTCTGTCCGGATAACTCAAAGTCAACATCCAAAAAACAAAAGTTTGTAAGTTATTTTAAATAGAAAACATGTGTTTTAATCAGTTGGTTTATGTTAAAATGGTAATAAATCCATGGAGCTTCTTTCTGATATAGTGTGATGGATACAAAGTGTATGATGAATAGTATTGAAAAATTAAAATTCGGGAGTGGATTGAAAAATGGTTGAATCAAGATGCGGAATTTTATGCAATGAATGCGAATATAGAGAAAAAACAGGCTGCAAAGGGTGTATTAATATTGAAAAGCCGTTCTGGGGTGAAAAATGTCCTGTTAAAAGCTGCTGTGAGGAAAAGAGTAATATCCATTGTGGAATGTGCAGTGAATTTCCCTGTGAGTTAATTGTTCAATATTCGTATAATGATGAGCAGGGGGATGACGGCAAACGTATTGTCCAGTGCAGATGCTGGAATAAGGAGTGCAGGAATGGCTGTGACTGGCTAGATACATATTTGCGGAGTTTTCCGTCTGTTATAAGGGATTATAAAGAAGAGTGGCAGTGGATTCGTTATCAGGTGGGAGGGAAAATGTTTGCTGCAATATGCAGGGATGCAACAGGAGAGCGCGACATTATAACAATAAAGCTGGATGTAATGGATGGAGAATTCTTACGCGGGCAGTATAAAGACATTATTCCGGGACATTACATGAATAAGGCGCATTGGAATTCTGTTTATCTGGATGGAGAGGTGCCGGTAGATATGATGAAAGAACTGATAGAAAAATCCTATTATCTTGTAGTAGGCGGATTATCTAAGAAAAAACAGAAAGAGATTCTTGGGGAAGATTGATTTTAGCTTATTTATAAAGACAGACCGAATGTATATAGGACAGGGAGAAAAGATAAGTGAAAAAATACAAAGTATTGTGCATGGTATTTGCATTAGCAGCCTGTTGTTACACAGCAGGAACGATTAACCATATATTAAACACATGCGAAGGAATATTGTCATCCGTTCTTTTAGCGTTAGGATGTCTTTGTTTGTCGTTTAGTTTCTATAAAGGATATAAAAAGTGCAAAGACGATACAAAGAAGCAAAAGTAAGAACTTAATGGAGTATCATATGGATAAAAATAAAAAAGTGAGTATGGTTGCAGTAATATTAAATTGTATCTGTGCAGTGGTTTGGAACATTAATATGTTTATTGATATAGCATATGGATTTACA
>CAYYZV010000275.1:0-2911 GCA_964476275.1 uncultured Roseburia sp. | reverse complement strand
TCTACCATGTCCTTTGTAATCTTACATCTTGCAATTGATTCATCAGAAGGAATCTGATACATTAAATCTAACGTAGCGGCTTCCATAATTGCTCGCAGGCCTCTTGCTCCGGTCTTACGTTCAACCGCTTTCTCTACAATTGCTTCTAATGCCTTTTCCTCAAACTCTAATGCTACACCATCTAATTCAAACAGCTTCACATATTGCTTTACTAAAGAATTCTTTGGCTCTCTTAAAATACGGATTAACGCATCTTTATCCAATAAATCTAACGAAACTGTGATTGGAACTCGACCGATAAATTCTGGAATTAATCCAAATTTCACAAAGTCCTGTGGAAGCGCATGCTTTAAAATCTCTCCCACGTTAAAATCACCTTTCGCGTGTACATCAGCGTTAAATCCAATTGTTTTCTGATCCAAACGCTGTTCAATAATCTTCTCGAGACCATCAAAAGCACCGCCGCAAATAAATAAAATATTTGTGGTATCAATCTGAATCAACTCCTGCTGCGGATGCTTTCTTCCGCCCTGCGGCGGAACAGATGCAACGGTACCTTCTAATATCTTTAAAAGTGCCTGCTGCACACCCTCACCGGAAACATCTCTGGTAATTGATACGTTTTCTGATTTCTTGGAAATTTTATCAATTTCATCAATATAAATAATTCCATGCTGGGCACGCTCAATGTCATGATCGGCTGCCTGAATCAGTTTTAAAAGAATATTTTCTACATCTTCACCTACATAACCAGCCTCTGTCAATGTAGTCGCATCCGCAATTGCAAATGGTACATTCAGCACACGTGCCAGTGTCTGTGCTAAATAGGTTTTACCGGAACCGGTTGGTCCGAGCATCAAAATATTACTTTTCTGTAATTCTACATCAAGCTTATCTCCTGCCAAAATTCTTTTATAATGATTATAAACAGCTACAGACAATACCTTTTTTGCCTGTTCCTGGCCAATTACATATTCATCCAAAAATGCTTTCATTTCCTTTGGTTTCAGAAGATTAATCTGTTCCTTCACATCATCTTCTTCAATGAGGGCAGCTTCTTCATTTTCCAATTCTTCTTCGATGATTTCTGCGCAAATCTCTACACATTCATCACAAATATATGCTCCATTTGGTCCCGCAATTAATTTATGAACATGTTCCTGGGATTTTCCACAAAAGGAGCAGCGGAATATATCCTCATATTTTCCTGCCATTCTATTTCTCCAATCACTAACGATTTGTAATTACGCTGTCAATCAAACCATATTCCTTTGCTTCTTCTGCAGTCATATAATAATCACGTTCTGTATCAGCTGCGATTACTTCATATGGTTTGCCTGTATTTGCAGCAAGAATTTCATTTAATTTCTTTTTTGTCTTTAAAATGTTTTCTGCTGCAATCTGAATTTCTGTAGCCTGGCCTCTTGCCCCGCCAGATGGCTGGTGAATCATTACTTCTGCATTTGGAAGTGCAAGACGCTTGCCCTTTGTACCGCCTGCTAAAAGGAATGCACCCATGCTGGCTGCCATACCGATACAAATGGTCTCTACATCACATTTAATATACTGCATTGTATCATAAATTGCCATACCTGCTGTTACAGATCCGCCTGGTGAATTGATATATAAATGAATATCTTTATTTGGATCTTCTGACTCTAAGAATAATAACTGAGCCACAACAAGGCTTGCAGTTGTATCATTTACTTCTTCTCCGAGGAAAATAATTCTATCTTTCAATAATCTTGAATAAATATCGTAATTACGCTCTCCTCTGCTGGTCTGTTCAACGACATAAGGTACTAAACTCATATAAATCTCTTACTCCTCTCAATACTCAAACAGACCGGCCCATAAGACCAGTCTGTATCGTTTACTTTTTTACAAAAGTCTTACTCTTCAGTTACTTTTATTTCTCTTCTACATTTGCCATGATTAAATCAACAGCCTTCATAACTGCTAAATCTCTCTTCATAGAAGTCTTTTCAGCCTCGCCCATGTATTCTTTTAACTTATCAGCTTCCATACCATACTGTGCTGCCATTCTAGCTACTTCTGCATCGATTTCTTCTTCTGTAATTTCGATGTTCTCTTCTTTTGCAATCTGCTCTAATACAAGGCTTGTTTTGATGCGTGTTTCAGCTTCCGGACGTACCTGTTCTTTTAACTTGTCTAAAGTTAATCCTGAGAACTGCATATACTGATCCATTGTAAGACCGCTCTGTGCGATTCTCTGTGCAAAATCATTTACCATGCTTTCACACTGTGTTTCGATCATTGCTTCCGGAATTTCCATTTCAGCATTTTCAATAATCTTAGCAATTGCTTCGTCTTCTTTTGTACGTTTTGCTTCGTTTTCTTTTTCTTTTACAAGATTATTCTTTACATCTTCTCTGTATTCAGCTAATGTATCAAACTCAGAAACATCCTGTGCAAATTCATCATTTAATTCCGGAAGTTCTTTTGCTTTGATTTCATTTAATTTTACTTTGAATACTGCTGGTTTGCCAGCTAAATCCGGTGCATGGTATTCCTCTGGGAATGTAACATTAACATCAAACTCGTCTCCAGCCACATGGCCAACGATCTGATCTTCAAAAGTATCAATAAATGAATGAGAACCTAAATTTAAAGGATGGTTTTCCGCTTTACCGCCTTCAAATGCTACACCATCACAGAAACCTTCGTAATCAATTACTGCTGTATCGCCTTCTGCTGCCGGTCTGTCTGTTACTGTAACCATTCTGGAGTTTTTCTGTCTTTCTGTCTCTAAAGCATTATCGATGTCTTCATCTGTTACTTCAATAGCAGCTTTTGTTACTTCAATGCCTTTGTATGCGCCTAATTTTACTTCTGGTCTGACAGCAACTTCAATTGTAAAAATAAATGGCTTGCCAGCTTCAATCTGTTC
>CAYYZV010000274.1:0-2913 GCA_964476275.1 uncultured Roseburia sp. | reverse complement strand
AGCAGGTTGACCGCGCAGTTGCAGCCGGTTCTAAATTTATCTTTAGCCCTGGTTTAAATCCAAAAGTAGTAAAATACTGTGTAGAAAAGAACATTCCAATCACTCCAGGCTGTGCAAACCCAAGTGACGTTGAAGTTGCTATCGAATTAGGTCTTGATGTTGTTAAGTTCTTCCCTGCAGAAGCCGCTGGGGGATTAAACATGATCAAATCTATGGCTGCTCCATATACAAAGATGAAATTCATGCCAACCGGTGGTATCAATGCGAAAAACTTAAAGAGCTATCTTGATTTCAAGAAAATCATCGCTTGTGGCGGTTCCTGGATGGTAAGCAAAGAATTAGTTGACGCAAAAGACTGGGATGGCATCACAGCTCTTACAAAAGAAGCTGTTTCTACTATGTTAGGATTTGAACTTCGCCACGTTGGTATCAACCATGCATGTGAAAACTGTGCAAAAGAAGCTGCTGACAAATTAGGCTTACTTACAAGCTTACCGGTAAAACCGGGCAACAGCTCTATCTTCGTAGGTGCTATGTTTGAAATCATGAAAGGCAAAGGACCTGGTGAACACGGACATATCGCAATCGGTACAAACTACTTAGAACGTGCAATTTACCACTTACAGAAACGCGGATTTGTATTTGATGAAACATCTTATAAATACAATGCAAAAGGTGAACTTATCTTCGCTTACATGAAAGACGAAATCTCAGGATTTGCAATCCACTTTAACCAGAAATAATCATATATCATTATTAGGAGGGTTTTTCCAATGAACAATTGTGCTTACTGTCAGGAAGGCGAATTAGTTGCAGCATTTGGTATCAAAATCTGCGAACTTCCGGAATCAAAAGTATATTTATTTAAAGAACAGAGCCACAAAGGCCGTGTTATTGTAGCTCATAAAAAACACGTAAGTGAAATGGTAGAATTAACAGCTGAAGAACGTGCTGCTTACTTCGAAGATGTAAACCACGTTGCAGAAGCAATTCATAAAGCATTTGCTCCACAGAAAGTTAACTATGGCGCATATGGTGACACAGGTCATCACCTTCACTTCCATCTTGTACCAAAATACACAGATGAATTTGAATGGGGCGGCGTATTTGCAATGAATCCACAGCAGAAGTTCTTAACAGATGCTGAATATGATGAATTAATCGCTGAATTAAAGAAATATTTGTAATTATTCAGATCCAAGGCAATTTTAAAAAAGAATGTATTCTTAATGCCTCCTGCTTGCAGGAACACATTAAGAATACATTCTTTTTTTGTAAATATCTTTGGTTACATCAAAATCATCCCATTCTCATCCGGCTTCATCGGAATCACCTGTAAAATATCCAAAACAGTATGATACAGGCCTAACCCCAGCCAGCAAAATGCAAGATACAACAATCCGGTCTTATAATGTTTCGCATAAAAACGATGACCACCAAACCAGCCTGTCAAAAGAGCCAGCACGACATATTTCTTCTTACTTACTGCTACCGGCTCTCTATTCGCTGCACGTTCAAACATGGAAGAAACTGCACGGGAAACTTTCCCCTGTTTCTTATTATCCTCAATTCCGTACTCTTCTTTTAATGCTTTTAACTCTGCTTCTGCAGCCGCAAACTCTTCGTATGTATATTCTCTTTCCGGCTTACTATTCTTTTTTTCCTCTTTCGCTTTTCCAAATCCCAACATGGTATTTCTCCTTCTTCCTCTTATCTATAACCATTATTAAGCCGCTGTCTTCTCTATTATGCTTTATATTTATCAATTTGACAATGCTTTTTTTATAAAATAAAAATAAATAATTGGGGCACCGGAATCCCGGTGCCCCATTACTATCTTTTGTTATGTAATTAACAAATCCTCAAAATTAACCCTGAGCTTTTGCTTTGATAGCTGCGATTTCGCCCTGAATTTCTTCCATCTTTTCTTTTGAAAGTGGGTAGAATTTCATAGCTACTACGTTACATAAGTTACCGATAATTACAGAACCATGTAAACATAAAAGTGTAACAAAGAATGTTGTTGATTTTAATGCCGGATCACCAGCTAAAAGTTCTGCATCAGCAAGGTCCGGTAATGCTTCTGTAAATCCGATTGCTGCGAAAAGAACAGAAACAAGCATTGGAGCTAAGGAAGAAATAATCTTATCAACAAATGAGAATAAAGTTCCCATCAAACCAGGCATATATTTACCGGTACGGTATGTTTCATAGTCCGCACAGTCTGCTGTCATTGGGATAACGATGTTACCTGAAAGACCTGACATCGCACCATTTACAACCTGAAGTACAATATATGCGATTGCAAAGAATCCCATGTTAACACCACCATTACCATTACTGAATGATGAAGAATCTCCAAATACCCAAAGAAGAATTAATAATGCATTAATAATGATACCGCCCCAAGAACCAACAAGCATAGCCATTTTCTGTCCCATTTTAGTAGCAATACCACCTACACAGAACATCATAAGGATTGTAGTAGGGATAGAAATCATACCTGTAACTGTACCACTTAATGCATAATCGCCAATAATAAGACCGAATAATACGATGTTCATTACGGCGTTACCTTTCATCTGCATAGCAAGCTTATCTGTACCGGCAGCAACTACGAGCATCTGGATCGCTCTGTTATGCTTAATACAGTCTACATAATCCTTCAAACCAACCTTCTGTGTCTGTCCTGTACCGAAGAATTCTTTTCTGTCCTTTGGTGCAAGTGCAAATACAGCAAGACACATAAATACAAAAGACATAGAAGCAAAAATCATCCAAAGATCATGGAAAATTGCTGGATCTGTTGTAAATCCGCCGTATTTTGTACCTAAGTTAGCAGCTACAATTGCCATACCTGAAAATAAGAATGTGTTGTAAGTACCATCGAAAATAGAGAACAATGGTCTCTGT
>CAYYZV010000273.1:0-2929 GCA_964476275.1 uncultured Roseburia sp. | reverse complement strand
TCAGTAAACTTAAAATAAGTCTACTGACTGTAGATTTTTGATTTTATATAGGATAGAACACCTGGCCAAAGTTCTTTCGATATATGAGAAAACATCCGATGGGAGGAAATCTTTATGTTCATCAATAACTTGTATTCAGTATTTGCAGTAGTGTTACAGATGAGTTTAATTGCATCTGTGGCAATTATTATTCTTTTATTTATGCGTCCATTTATGAAAAATTTACCAAAAATTTTGTCGTATTTGCTATGGGGAATTGTTCTATTTCGCCTGCTTTGTCCGGTGAGTTTTCAAAGTCCGATTTCCATTCTGAGATTGTTAGATTCACATTTTGTGGTGGCATTATTTTCGGAAGAAGGTTCAGCTCAGGAAGTATCGTTATATGAAGATACTTTTGAGTATGATATATCGGATGAAGTTATAGTTTTACAGGACGAAATTGTGACACAGACTGTGGTGAGTGGTGAAATAGCAGAGGAATCTCACAGCTATCAGCCGACAGAAATTACTCAGCTGCCAGTATGGAAACGGATGGCTTCTGTAATCTGGATGCTGGGAATTGGTATTATCATGGGCTATGGTATCTGTTCCTATATTTCATTGAGAAAAAAATTAGTAGGAGCTGTAAAAGGAGAAAATGGAATTTATTCATGTGACTATATAAAAACAGCTTTTGTTTTGGGATTTGTATTTCCCAGGATTTACTTACCTTCTGATTTGGAGGAATCAAAAAAAGAATTTATCGTACTTCATGAACAGGTACATGTGGCAAGGAGAGATTCTTTTTTCAGGATGTTGGCATATATAGCGTTGGCAGTACATTGGTTCAATCCTTTTGTTTGGATTGCATTTTACCTGTCAGGAGTCGATATGGAATTGTCTTGTGATGAAGCGGTCATAAGAAGAGCAAGGGGAGATATTCGAAAAGAATATGCAGCTGCACTCCTGGAAATTGCATCGGGTGAAAATATCTTTTTTGCAGGATTTCCGGCTTTTGGTGAAAATCAGACAAAAGAAAGGATTAAATCGGTTGTAAATTATAAGAAGAAATCGGTGATTGCTCTGGTTATAGGTTCTGTAATAGTTGGGGTGTTGATCCTGGTTTTGGCATCTGACCCGAAAGAACCAATTGAAGTGTCTTCCAGTTCCACGGCACATACTAATGAGGAAGTAGAAGAGGGGATAAGAGAAGCTTTTGTAACAACAAAAATTGAAGAATGGGCAAAGGCATTTTGTAACAGAGATGGTAATACTATCATTGCCATGAGTACACCAGAGGCGCGAAAAGTTTATGAAGAGGGAATGTTGCTTGTGGAAGAGGCAGGAAGTGCCAGCTTTGGCTGGTCCAGTCCGTGGCCATTTATGGAGACAGATTATAGTATTAAATTTGTAGAAGAAAATAAGGCAGTAGTTCTATATTATGCCCGAACGTCCGACCCGCATATCACGGTCTGGGCAGAAAATCTGGAGTTTGAATTAGGGGAAAACTTTACAGATGTGGATGATTTTAAAATTACGAATAGTGAAATTTTGTATTTGGACAGCATAGACAACGCAGCAGAGTTTGTATTAGCTTATGGAGAAGGAATTAATAATACACCGATGGATTATTTGACTAATGGTTCAGGAGAAGCTTTGAATCGGAATGCAAAGGAAAATAAAGATAGCGACTGGTATAAAGATTTGTTTTCTCCCGAGACTGCTGCCATTAGTTTGTTAAATCTGGATTCTGAAAATGTTGTTATAGATGTCAGTGAAGGTAAAACGGACGAAGAGGTGGTTTTGACGATTCGTTTCCGGAAAGAAGATAATAATAGTGTTTTACAGGGGATAAAAATGATTCAGTCCTTTGGAGAGGATGGAATCTGGATTCCACAGAACTACACAGACAGCGTTCTTATGGAAGACGGAAATAATTATTTTGATAATTATGAATTTTACAAAGAGGAACTGGGTGATAATTTTTTAGAAGAATTCTATGAAATGTCTTGTAGTATTGACAGTGATATTTCCAGAGATGGTATTGATGAGACGATAGAAGTTTATACCGGAAATATTGGAGATGGAGACAGTGGATTTGTTTGTATAAAAGACATCCATGGTAATCTCTTATTCCATGAGTTTGCCCATGCGGCGAGAGCGGGATGGAATATGGTATTTTTGTCAGAAGATAATTTTTTGATGAATGTGCATATGGAGGACAGAGAAACTTATGGTGAATATAGTTATGAAATTTATCGAGTTATGGGAAAGGATGAAATTCAGATTTTAGCGAAAGATAGTTTTTCTTTTGATATGGATAGGCAAGCAGTTGATGAACAGGAACTGATTACATTTATGGATACATTAGTCCAATATTTGGAACAGAGTCAGTTACTTTTAAGCACCCAGGAAGGTGAATTGAAAATAAATGGATTGTCAGAGGAAGAGCTTACATTGGAGGATATCACAGGAGACTGGTATTTATGGAAGAAGATAGAGCAAGGGTTAGATTTGGAGCCAATTGGTTGATTAAAATTTAAAGAAAATGCAGCGTTGACGTAATTTAAGGAGGACACATGGCAGAATATAGATTAGGTGAAATTGAAAAGAAATTTGCACAAATTATATGGAAGAATGAACCTCTTTCATCAGGAGAATTGGTAAAGCTGTGTGAGCAGGAATTGTCCTGGAAGAAATCCACGACTTATACTATTTTAAAACGTTTGTGTGAAAGAGAATTGTTCGTAAATGAAAAAGGAATGGTAAGAAGTCTGGTATCGGAAGATGAATTTCATGCTAATTTGAGTGAACAATTCGTAGAAGAAGTATTTTCGGGTTCTTTGCCAAAATTTGTTGCGGCTTTTACGAATCATCGAAAGCTAAGTGATAAAGAAATTGAGGAATTGAAGAAGATTATTGAGAATGCGTAATAGAAGGAGTATGGGGA